>JAKART010000214.1 GCA_021819255.1 Acidobacteriota bacterium | reverse complement strand
CACAGGAGTCGTTCCCCTTGCTTACACCTTCAGGGAAAATGGTCTAAGCACCTACATTGCAGATTCAAATCTTGAGGCTACGGCAGTTGACCCAGCGTGAGAACAGCCTGGGTGAGATGCTGTAGCCTCCTGTCTTGGCGTCAGGCGCTTGCAGTCGGTTCAGCCAAAGAAGACCGTACCGGCTGGAAGGAGTCTCTCCGCACGGATTCCCGAGCACTTCGATTTTGATCGGCAAAGAGCTACACTCTTTCCCATGGCCGCATCAATGTACATCGTTGTGGAAGGCGAGGATCCTGGATACTGCATCTATGTGAACGGACAGATGCTGGCTCGACATGAGAGCGCGGTTGAAAAGTTGGCGCTCGAGCTCGGAGTCAAGCCCCTGCTGGAGTTCTTCTCCGCCGATGAAAATTCCATGGCTTTGCTCATCCAGGAGGGCGCTGGAGATCCCACACTTCTCCATCGTCTTCCCCCGCCGCAGTGGTACCGCGCTGAAGATGGCCTGCGCACCCTGGAAGCGCTGATTGCAGCGCTGGAATCAGGTCCGGAGCAACTTGGCAGGGAGGGCCCGGAGGTTCTCAGCGAGCTGCGTGAGTACCAGACCGTGCTGCGCAAATCCGCTCAGCGGGGCCATCGCTGGCATCTGGCGGTGAGTTGGCGGTAAACGAGTCTTTTCTTCAGGAGGGATCGCCTGCCCGCAGGGAAGGTATGGATTCTTCCATGGAGCTGGGAACCACGGGCTCGACTGCCGGCTTCGAGACCCGGGTTACGGATCCTGAGAAAGGATGCTTCATGCGGCGTGTGACGTAGACCGTTCTCCGCTTCTCCAGTCTCCGGCGCCGGTGGCAGGTTCTTCCCGGCAAAGGGCCGTTCATCGAGGGCGAAGATCGATTCGCGGAGAAATCGATCCGTGGGGGAGAAGCTGAGTTGTCAGGGGTGAAAAGAGGGAGCCGGCTACTGCTGCTGCGTCTGAGTAAAAATCTGGGCCTGGCTGGTGGCGCCGGGGCCAGAGACTCCGGTCTCGTCGGTCGTCCTGCCGCTGGCTGCGGAGCTTGACGTTTCCTTTGCCGGTCCCGTCGCGCCCGGGGAGGGTTGCGTCGACGGCCTCGGTGCCGATCCCGTATCCTCGGGGCCCAATCCGAGCAGAATCAAGGCTCTTGAGTCCGGAGTGATCTTGGTCTGCCAGCCATGGTCGGCCTGGAGCTTCTGCATCGCGGCTGCCGTTTGCGGGTCCCACTTTCCGGTCGGTTCGCCGCTCTGATATCCGTGCCGGATCAGCGCGGTTTGAATCTCGGTGACCCGCTCGGTGGGCATCCCCGCCGGACCTCTGGCGTAGCGGGCGGTGCGCAGATGCCGCCTTCTATGAGTCCGCTTTGAGGCAGAATGCCGGCTGCTGCGGCGAGGTTGCGAGCGCGCCTTGGAGTGTGTCCCAGGACGGTTTGCGGGCTGCGTGGAAGCTTGCGCGGAAGCAGATGCCGTAACCGTCAGCGTCAAGAGAAAGACCGAGATAGCTGCCCGGATTGTCTTTCCGAGTAAAACGCGCATTGCTTGGCGATCGTTCCTTTCTGTCGCAACAGGGCTCTGTCTTCGTCTGAGGCCCGAATCGCACCCTAAGGCTACTTAAAACCAATCCTGGATGCAAGCCGGATTGCGGCGCCTGTTGTCACAGGAGATCCCGAATCTGCAAGAGCGTTAACCTCATTCCCAACTTAAGACTTTCAAAACTTCAAGAAAAAGAGCGATGCCGGCGTCGCGCCGGCAGAGACAGGAGGGGGCGGACCTCTGCGCCCTCCTGCTCCACCCGCGCTCCGGATTAGGGCAGCGTCCCACCGATGAACGAGTCGCCGCCGGTTGGGTTCTGCGGGTTGCGCACCACGAAGACGACATCGTCACCCGACTTCAAGCTGCTCGCAGCAGCGTTGAACCCAGCCACATCCGTCACAGGCCTGCGGTTGATCTCCGTGATCACCGCACCCTGATACAGACCGATGGCATCGGCGAAGGAACCCGGTTTGACGCTGGCTACCACGACGCCGCCGGTAATGTGCAGAGCGCTGTTCATCTCCGCGGTGGTGGGTTGCACGGAGACGCCAAACTTCGTCTCTCCGGCGTTGCTGGGTGAGGACTCATTGGATGCTCCGGCACCGGCGCCCATATTGGCGTAGAGCTTGTTCCGGTCCTCGACGCCGCAAGCCAGCGTGATGTGCTTGCCGGAACGAATAATGCCCAGGCTGATGGTAGATCCCGGATGCTTGTCGGAGACGATGCTGATCAGCTCATCCCCGTCGCGGATCGGCTTTCCATCCACGGAGACGATAATGTCCTGTGGCTGCACGCCGGCCTTGGCCGCCGGCCCGCCAGGAACCACTTCGCTCACAATCACGCCGCCGTTGGGGAAGCCATACATCTTGGCGACCGCCGAGGAGGTGTTGGCCTGGAACTGCACGCCGATGGAGCCTCGGACCACCTTATGTTCCGGTCCGATGAGCTGGTTATAGACGTTGACGATGGTGTTGGAGGGCAGCGCAAATCCGATGCCCTCATTTCCCGCCGACTGGGTGTAGATCGCTGTGTTCATGCCGATGACCTGGCCGGCCATATCGACCAGGGGTCCGCCGGAGTTGCCGGGGTTGATGGCGGCATCGGTCTGGAGAAACTTCTGGAACTCACCCTTGGCCACCTGATGGGCGTCAGCTCCCTCATCGATGGACCGGTTCCTGGCCGAGATGATGCCGGCCGAGACGGTCTGGGAGAGCCCAAAGGGCTCGCCGATGGCCAGCACCCAGTCACCCACCTGCGCACTGTCCGAGTTGCCGATCTTGACCGTCGGCAAGGGCTTGTCGCTATGAATCTTGATGACGGCGATATCGGTATCCTTATCGAACCCGACCACGGTCGCCAGCCGGCCCGGATCGGGCGAGTTCTGGGGGTCCGAGGAGAGCTTCACATAGATCCGGTCGGCGCCGTCGATCACATGGTAGTTGGTGAGGATATATCCGCGCGGATCGACGATAAAGCCCGAACCCAGCGCACGGCTGGGGCCTTGATTCTCCTGGCCGCCGTTGCCGCCTGGAAATCCGAAGAAGTGGTTGAAGAAGTCCTGCATACCCTGATCGCCCTGGCCGCCCTGGCCCATCTGGCCACCGCTCGCGCCGTTGCTGCTTTCTTTGGGCAGGGTCTCGGTGTTGATGTTCACCACCGCCGGGCCAACTTCCTTGACGATGGCCGAAAAACCGTTCGACAGCGTGACTGGGCTGGGAATAACCAAAGGCCGCGCATCACTGCTATCGACGGCCTGCTTGGCGCTGACGTTTCCGGTCAGAATCGACCCGGCCAAAACGCAGGCGGAAAGTATTCCAAGGATCGTAAATACGGTCGACATGCGTCCCTTGCGAGTCTTGCTCCAGAGAGCCTGTCCGAATCGATTCAATGCTTCCATGATAATGTTTGTCCTCGTTCTGAATTCGTTCCATTCATCTGATGCTTTGCGGTGGCGCCGAGGTAACCTGCTCAGCAGGTTTGGCTTGCAGATTTTTGCTCGCCGAGGGGATAGACGTCAGCGGCGGTGAAAAGTCGCGGGGGAATCTGATCGGGTTTTGCCATCCCGTTGCGCAGAGCCTTCTCCAGTGTATGCATCTTTGCAGCTTTTCCGCATCCCGGCCGAGATCGGATCGGCTACGGAGGGGAGCACACGGAGGGTCTTCCGTCATGCCGCCGTGGGAGCCAGGCGAATCGCGGAGGATCTTGTGGATGGATGCGGAGGGCAGTGCAAGGCTCTTCAGATTCCGGTCAAGGGCAGCGGTTGGCTGCGTCCGCGCGTGATGGGCCGCAACTCCGCCACGAGAATCCCGGCAAGGATGAGAAGCGCTCCCAAAAGCCCTTGGCGTCCCAGCCGCTCGCCGAGGAAGAGCAGAGAGGTGAGCCACGCAAAGACCGGTTCCAGGGTAAGGATCAGCGCCGTATGCGAAGCGGGCATATGCTGCTGTGCCCAACTCTGGATGGTGAACGCCGCCGCCGTGGCCAGCACGGAGGTGACCCCCAGAGCGAGCCAAAGGATGCCCGTGCCGTGAAAGCGCAGCGGCCCTCCCAGCGGCAGGGTGATGAGCATGACGACTGCCGCAAAGCCAATCTGCAAGGTTCCCAGCCGGCGAGCCGGAACCTGGGAGGCGGCTTTGGCCAGGGTAAGCAGGTGGGCGGCGAAGGCTGCGGCGCAGCCCAGGCAGAGCCACTCTCCCAAGTGAATTCCAGAGAAGACCGCCAAGCCTTTTGCCTGGGGCGAGGTCAGCAGGGCCAAGCCCACCAATGCCACCAGCGCTCCCGTATAGGTGTCCGAGCTCGGTCGCAGTCCAGAGTCATCCGCGGGGGAGTCGAGCCTGGGTGCGGCTTGAAATTCGATTCCTGGCGTTGACGAGGATTCCCGCAGTTGAAGCGAGGACTCGGCCGGAGGGTTCTTTGCTGAAGAAACGCCGCCGGGGTGAACGTGCGATGAGGTGCGCCCACGGGGTCTCGGCTGCACCCCTGGGATCGCGCTCATCAGGGGTACCATCACCACCACGAGTCCGGTGATGAAGGCGGCCCGGGAAGCTGTGGTGTACATCAGCCCGGTGGTTTGCAACTGGTATCCCAGCCCCAGGAACACTCCCGCGGCCGCCCCCAGCTTTAGGTCCGCAGCACTCAACCGGCGCAGGCTGGGAAGGTTCACCGCCGCAAGCACGGCAAAGGCCAGCGTCATGCGGAGCAGGTTGAAGATCATGGGAGAGGCATCGGCCAGCGCTGCCTTGACCAGCGAAAAGGTGGTTCCCCAGACCACAGCCACGCCGAGCAGGAGAAGATGCGCCGCCAGGCTATGTGATCTTCGCAACTTCCCTCCAGGCCCCGAGATCATGGTCTGGAGGGCTCCTTTGGAGCAAGATATGTCGCCTGGCTGTCCAGCGCTGTTCGCAGAGCCCTGCTGCCAAGATGAAGTCTCACGCCAAGGAGTGTACTCCAGTTTTTCGGTAG
>JAKART010000213.1 GCA_021819255.1 Acidobacteriota bacterium | reverse complement strand
CGATCTCGGTTTGAACAGTCGCCCATGCGGCTTGTCTTCTGGGAAGGCCTGAATTATATGCCCGCATGGGTGACCGAGAATGGAAAGTGGTACAACGAGCAGTCCGTGGAGACCTGGGGAAAGCCCTTGTGTACCGGCGGCGAGGACTGCGAGCCGATGTCCGACAAGCAGGACCGAAGCTCGCGCGTAAGCATTCTTGAGTCTTCTCCTGCCCGCGCGGTGGTGCGATGGCGTTATGCTCTGGTGGAGACTCGTGCCTATGCCGAAGCTGACCCGGATCCAGACACCGGCTGGGGCGATTGGGTTGAGGAGCAATGGACCATCTATCCAGATGGAGTTGCTGTGCGCCAGCAGACACTGTGGCACACCTCTCCCAATACCAAAGACTATGAGTGGCAGGAGACGATCGACCTGCACAATCCCGGCAAGCGCCCAGAAGACGACATCCAACCCGATGCCCTTACCTTGGCCAACCTGCAAGGCCAGACGCACACCTACCACTGGATACCGAAGGTTACAACTTCCTTTGACTATCCGAGGGGGCCGAAGAAGCTTGACCAGCCGGCAAACGCGAATATTCAACTGGTGAATCTCAAGTCGCAATACAAGCCGTTTGAGATTGTGAATCCGGCTGGTGGCGTAACCTGGCATGTTTACGGCAGTGAACGCAGCTACTCGATGTTTGAGTGGTGGAATCACTGGCCGGTATCCCAAATCGCCTCCAGCGGCAGGCCCGCCATGGAGCCGGACCGCCCATCACACACCTCTCTCTCTGACATTTATTGGGGAGACTACAGCAGCACGCAACACACAGAGACCAAGCTGCTCATGACGGGTCTCACGGCGGATGGACCGAATCCTTTGGTGGAACTGGCGAGATCCTGGCTCTCTCCGGCCCCGGCGTCGGCTGTGGGCCCGGCAGTTTTGGGCATCGCGTACGATCCGGCCCAGCGAGCCTATGTGGTGCGCAGGACGGCGGACGCTCCACCGTCTGCGTTCGAGGTTACATTACGGGGCAGCCAGGCATCCCCACTGGTCAACCCGGCCTTGGTGATTGAAAACTGGAGTGGCGCTGCAAGCGTTCAAGTCCTTGGTCACGCCCAGATAGACTCTTCCATCAGAACCGGAGCCGCTTCCAACATCGAGAGTCGGAGCCTCGTTGTCTGGTGTCCTCTGGAAGAGACTGGCGAGATCCATCTTCGGATTGAACCGGTGCATCCCTGAAGGCATCGACCCGCGACCGGTGCCTGCGGCCTCGGCGGTTGCGGACGCCTCCCTGACATGGGTGGAAGGAAAACGCCGCGGCAGGGAGTTTTCGAGAGATTCATCCGAACGGAGATCGCTGAAGAACTCAGATCGAAGTTCGAACAGGGCCGATTCCATATCGATCCACAGCCGAATCCGGCATCCTTGTTCCCGGCATGGTCGTCTCTTTGCACGTTGTAGGGAAGGTCGAGGTTGATTCGCATGCGCTCCATCGCATTCGGCTTTTTGTTGGTTCTCCTCGCCGCCATTGCGGGCGGCGGCCTGGCAGTACCCCTCAAAAAACGCAAGACATTTGAGCTGGAGAACATCTACATTCCAGCCACGATCATGATGATGATCGTGCTTCCCTTCGCGATGGCGATGTCTGTTCTGCCCCATTGGCTCGCCGCGGTGCGAGCCGCCGGCTCCGGAACCGTGTGGCTGGGAGCAGCGTATGGTTTTGGCTGGGGTATAGGCGCCATTCTTTTCGGCTACGGAGTTACCCTGGCCGGCATGTCTGTGGGCTTCGCGATCATTATGGGGATCAACACCGCGATAGGCTCCATCTTGCCTCTTGTCGTGAAATCAAGGACTGAACTGCTTACTCCAGGCGGCGCCGTCATTGTGGCCGGCATTGCGGGATGTGTGCTTGGGGTCAGCATCTGCGGCAGGGCAGGCGCGCTGCGGGAGCGCGCAGCAGACGCGGCAGGGCAGGCGCGCAGATTCAAGTTGGCTGTCGTGGTCTGCGCTCTATCCGGCCTTCTAAGCTCCTGTGCAAACCTGGGATTTGCCTTTACCAGCCAGATGGGAGACGAGGCCTTGCGGCTGGGAGCAAGCCCGGCATTCTCGACTCTGGCCAGTTGGATGCCTGTGTTCTGGGGAGCGGCGGTAGCGCTGCTGCTCTGGTTTGGTGGCTTGCAGATACGAAGGGGAACATGGCGAAAAAACGTGGGTCCGGATGCCGCCCATGACTGGGGGATGGGAGTTCTCATGGGCGTTATCTGGTTCGTTGCAACCATTCCTTACGGCATGGGAGCGTATTATCTGGGGCGGTTGGGCACATCGGTTGGCTGGGCCATGAACATAGCGCTTTCTCTTCTGGTAGCCAACATCTTTGGATTCATTACGGGAGAATGGAATGAAGCATCCGGGCGATCGATTCGCAGACTCTACGCCGGCCTGGCCATTCTCCTCGGCTCCATCGTGCTGCTTGCCGCCGGCAGTTCGATGACCGGAGCTTAGCCGGAAGGCGCCGCTGGAGAGGCGATTCCATTGCCAAAGATCGACAGGCAAGACGATGCCCTGGAAGCAGCGTCAGCGGTCAGTCAGGAGAAGAAGCCAATTCGCTCCATGCCTGTCAGCATGGATACTCGATCCAAGAGCATGACTGCGCAACAGGGAAGCTGGTTCGCCACTCCCTGATGCTCTCTGAGCGTATGAAAGGCGGATGTTTTTGACATGGAATACAGATTGCTTGGCAAAACAGGTCTGAACGTTTCCAGACTCAGCTTTGGAGCATCCGCTCTGGGCGGCGTCTTTCATCCTGTGGATGAATCCGATGCGATCGCCGCCGTGCATCAGGCTCTCGACTGTGGCATCAACTACTTCGATGTTGCGCCGGCCTACGGCGGTACTCTGTCCGAGACGATTTTGGGCAAGGCCTTGCAAGGAGTTTCGCGAGACGCTTACTACCTATCGACCAAAGTCGGCAAGTATACGGAGCCGGGTCGTTACGGTAACGATACACTTGACTATTCGCGATCCCGGATCCGATCTTCGCTGGAGGAGAGCGCTCGGCGGTTGGGAACGGATTATTTTGACATCATCCATATTCACGACATCGAGTATAAGAACCGAGAGTATACGGAACGGGCATTGAGCGAAGGGTATGAGACGGTTTGCGAACTCAAACGCGAGGGCCGGATTGGGGCGGTCAGCTTCGGCCTCTATCCGATGGACCTCTGGAGACGGATCTTTGCTTCGCTGGAGATTGATGCTGCTCTGGTTCACAATCATTACTGCCTGAACGATACGCAGCTTCTTGATCTGCTGCCTGCCGCAAGAGAGAAGGGAATCGGCGTTATCAACGGTTCTCCGTTCGCCTCCGGCCTGCTCACCGATCGAGGACCGGCCACCTGGCACCCGGCCAGCGAGCAGGACCGGAGTCTGTTCCGGAGGGCTGCCGCATTCTGTCAATCACACGGTACGTCAATCAGCCGTCTGGCGTTGCAGTTCTCCAGTCAAAATCCGGAGATACCAACTACGCTGTTCAGCTCTGCGAGCGCGGAGACCGTGCGAAGGAATGTTGCAGAGTGCGAGGGGCCCTATGACAGGAGCCTGGTGGAGGAGGTGCGGAAGATTCTCCATCCGGTGCTTAACAAGGAATGGAGCTATTAGACCATTTTCCCTGATGATGGGTGTACGGAAGCGGGCGTTCAGTGGCGTTTTCATTGAGGAAAACGCCCACAGGAGTCGTTCCCCTTGCTTACACCTTCAGGGAAAATGGTCTAGGGGACAGCCAACGCTCTTCCCGCACAGGCATGACCTGAAAGCGCGCCGGCAAAGCCACTTCGGAAGATTCCTCGGCATGGCAAGAGCTGGAAAGAATCTCGGAGAGGCCGTGCGAAGCAACTCCGAGCAGATGCAGGCCTCGAGATGGATGCGTCTGCGCGAAGAGGTTTGCAGACGCTGATGCTTCACCGATGCTTTCCGCTCATGGAAGATGCGCCTGGGAAGATGCGCCGGGATCGATGCTTGGCCGCTCGTCCAGGATGTTCAGCCAATAGGCATTCTCTGGAGCCTCTGGCGGATCGAAGAATCGTTTCCCTTCAGCTTCCAGGGAAGCGTAGTACTGGACCGTACCATCCTGCACGCAAAATGGCCCCAGTTGCGCGGTATAGACACTTCGGCCGGCAGGAACAGCCATCTGAGCCTGCCAGACCTTCCGATCATCGCTTCTTGAGTAGAAGGTGACCGCGCGCGCATTGCCCCTCGATTCAAGAGCGACGATGAATAGTCGGAGAGACTCGCCGGGCTTCAGCAGGGAAGGCCGGGTCGGAACAACAATGCGCGGCTGGTTCGCCTGCCCTGGGTCGATTGCCGCATTGTAAGCTTGCTCCATGGAAGCTGGCAGGTCCCCTGTGAACTCCTGCAGGGAGAGCCGCAGACGCTCCAGTGCAATACGAACGAATTTATTTTGCATGGATGCAAGCTGGCCCTGATCGTTGCGTGTCGCAACGATCGCCTGGTATTCCAGCATGACTTTGCGGGTGAGGGGAGGAATGGCAAGCCACAGCGGTACGCCATTGCGCAGAATATGCTCGCAGGCCTGGTTCGCGTCGCCCGCCGCACGCATCCTGACCGCTTCATCAAGCACCGTGGAGAGCTGGTGCGCAGCCAGATAAGCTTCGCAGTAGGGCGGCATGAAGTTAACATAGCCAGAGAAGTACCCGATGCGATTTCGCTCTGTCGCGGAGCCCGCGGATGCCTCCAAGGCCCGGAACTGGTCCGCAGTGGCCCTCTGGAGTGCAAGCACAGACCTATCCGGTTGATCGGTGGAGTACAAGAACGCCTGATCGAAGTCGGCTGCGAGATTCAGTCGATTTGCATAGCCTTGCCTGTTGTAGGTTCCCAGAAAGGTAGAGGAGATGGCTTGCTTGCTGTCGCAGTCAACAAAGAGATCTGCAAGTTGGCGAGCGCGGTCGCCAGAGGCCATGGCAGAGCAGAAGGTCCGGTAATGCGCGGGCGCTGTAAGTTGCTT
>JAKART010000212.1 GCA_021819255.1 Acidobacteriota bacterium | reverse complement strand
CGCCGATGACCGAATCCGCTGCTCCGTAGTACAGAAGCCACTGGCCCTGCCAGACCACCATTCCCTCCGCAAAGACTCCTCCGGCGCTGCGCCGGCCATCGCGCTCATAGGGCCAGACGGGTTGCAGCACAGGGTGGTTGGCGCGTTTCAGCAACCGGGTGGGATCGGCAGCCGAAAACAGCGCCTCCCCCACCGCATAAGCCCCGGGACGGAGCGTGGGGTCAGCCGCAAGCCCTGGCGCGTCAGGCCGAAGCAAGGAGACTCCAGCCGAACCGCTGTGCCCGGACCTTAGCGGGCTTGGCGGAGGGGCTGGGGTGGGGGCATCGGTCACCTGGGTGTTGTTTGCATTCGAGACTCCCCGCAAGGAATTTTCTCCGTTGTAGATCAGCAGGATGCCCCTCCGCGTCAGCAGCGGAGGCGGTCCCACCGTGGCCGCGCCGCTGTCAAAGTGTCCGGCTCTGGGGCTCAGCACGGTCAAAGGCCGGCCGCTGCGTTGGTCCAACACCGGTGTCCAATGAATGAGGTCAGGCGAGGTGGCCAGATGAACCGCCTGCTCTCCCCAGTACATCCAGTATCTTCCGTGGAGCTTTGCCGCCTGGAGCCGACCGTGGCGAAGTTCGGTTAAAATCGCGCCGAAGCCGTCGTTGATCCGCGCCGCTTTGCCGGCGGCGCTGGGCAGGGAGGCCGCAAAGGCCGGGCCCCGCCGGGTCCAGTTGCGCAGATTGCTGGAGGTAGCGATGCAGATCCTGTCCTGCGGCTGGCCGCCGGCTGCTCGGCTGGCCGCCGATTCGGTGTAGGTCATCACATAACTGCCGTGCGGGCCAACCACAATGCGCGCTCCCCGCAGACCATAGCGGGATCCTGGCGCTGGCGGCGGACTGTCCTCCGGGGACAGAACGGGAGCTCCATGGACGGTGAAGAAGAGGCCATCCTTGCTGGTGGCCAGGCCCAGCCGGGAGGCGCTCTCTGGGCTCTGCCCCGCGGCAGAGCTTGCCTCGGCGCGAAACAGGACGGCCACCTCTCCGTCCGCCGCGATGGCGGCGCCCGGATCAAAGACGGCCAGGTTGTCCCAAAGTGTCTTCTGGCCCGTCGCCGGGGTGGTGAAGGTGTAGAAGCGGTTGGGTTCAATGGCCGGCGCATCCAAAGGGCGAACGAAAGGCCCAAGCTCCCACGACTGCGCGTGCGCGGTGTTCATCGCGAGGATTGCGGCGGCGAGAAGCAGGCCTGATTTCTGTATGGCGGTCATGGGCTCTCCGAGGGGAGAATAATAAGGATAGAGTATCGGCAGGGCGGAGCCGGTGTCGAAAACCCTTGTCCCTGATGGCCCGCAACCCCTACGGCGCACCATTCTGCACCTCTTCCAAGACTCGCAACAGGTTTTCACCCAGCAGCTTGGCCAGTTGCCCGGCATCATATCCGCGCTCCAGCAGCGCTGCGGTGATGCCGGGCAGGCCGGCCGCGCTGCCCAGGCCCTGCGGAGCGATGGGGAAGCCATCGAAGTCCGAGCCCAAGCCGACATGGTCGATGCCCATGACCGCGACCATGTGATCGATGTGGTCCACCAAGGCGCTCAGCGGGGCCGGCGGAAGCTTCCCGCGCAGATGCTCGGTGTAAAAGGCCCGATCGATCGAGAGGAGTACGTAGTAGGGCATCGGCTCGCCTCGCTCCCGGTACGGCTTTGCCGCTGCCTGGTAGAGGACTTCGCGCTGCGGCTGGGTTGCCGCCCAGCTATCTCGCCAGCGGGCATCGATGAAGGATGGGTAAAAGTTCACCATGGCCAGACCACCCTGACCGGCGAGGGCGCGCAACTGGCCATCGCTCAGGTTGCGCGGGGCATCGGTCAGTGCGCGCGCGCTGGAGTGGGAGGCGATCACCGGCCTTCGGGATGTCTCCAGGACGTCCCGGAAGGTCGAGTCGGCAACGTGCGAGACGTCCACCATCATGCCCAGCCGGTTCATCTCTTGCACCACCTCGCGGCCAAAGCGGGTGAGTCCGCCGTGGTGAGTCACGGCCAGATCGTCCAGGTCGCCGGAACTGTCCGCCCACTCGTTGGTGTTGGACCAGGTGAGGGTCATATAGCGTACCCCCAGCCGGTGGTAGATGCGCAGCAGCCCCAGATCGGCCTCAATGGAGTGCCCGCCCTCAATCCCCAGCAGCACGCAGAAGACCCGATCGCGATGAGCCCGGCGAATATCCTCCGCGGAGCATCCCAGGCGCATGGCGGAGGGGTATCTGCGCAGTTGCTCATAGACGCCATCGATCAGTTGCAGGGTCCGGTGCGCCATGCGTCCGCGCCACTCGCGCGGGTCCACCCAGATGGCAAAGAACTCCGCCGTCAGATTCCCGGCCCTTGCGGTCTCCAGGTTGAGCATGCCATCCCCCAGCGGGTCGCCAAAGTTCCAGCCCTCGTCCACAAACCTCTGGGGCGTGTCGGCGTGGCCGTCGATAACGAGGGCACGGGCGTGAATCTCGGCAGGGTCGAGCATCCTAGCCTTTGATTATTACGCGGCAGCCGCCGGGCTGGTCCAGCTTTCGCCTATCCAGACAGTGGCCCGCGGCAGAGCACCGTCGCGCTCCGGCTCAAGGCTGGTGGGGATAACGCCGGCCAAAGACCGAACAGGCTCCCAAATGGAAGCCTGTTCGGGTAAGCCGATTGCGGATTGTTTCCCTGCCTGGGCGGGATCCGTTCACGCTCCTTCGACGACGGGAGGGATGGGAGCGGGCAGGTCATCGCGGCGTTGGATGCTGCCGCAGAGATAATCGCGATTCATCCTGGCGATGACATCCAGCGGAATCTCCTTGGGGCAGGCGCCGGTGCATTCGCCGATGTTGGTGCAGTTGCCAAAGCCCTCCGCATTCATCTGCGCCACCATGGCCAGAGCTCGGCGGTGCTTTTCGGTCTCACCCTGGGGCAGGACGCCCAGATGCGTGATCTTGGCGCCGGTAAACAGCGCGGCTGCGGCGTTCGGGCAGGCGGCCACGCAGGCGCCGCAGCCGATGCAGGCCGCCGCATCCATGGACTGGTCGGCGATCTCCTTGCCGATGGGGAGACCATTGGCCTCGGGAGCTTGCCCGGTTCCCACGGAGATGTATCCGCCCGCCTCGATGATATGGTCCAGGGCGCGGCGATTGACCACCAGATCTTTGATCAGGGGGAATGCTCTGGCGCGCCAAGGCTCCAGGGTGATTTCGTCGCCGTCCTTGAAGTGGCGCATGGTCAACTGGCAGGCCGTTGTGGCGCGCTCCGGTCCGTGAGCCACTCCGTTGATGACGAAGCCGCAAGATCCACAGATGCCTTCGCGGCAGTCGTGCTCAAACGCCACAGGGACTTCGCCGCGGAGAATCAAGGACTCATTGAGCACATCCAGGCACTCCAGCATGGACATCTCTCCGTCGACATCGTCAACCGCATACTTGACGAATTGACCTTTGTCGCCGCTGCTCTTCTGCCGCCAGATCTTCAAAGTCACTCTCATTTACTTGTAGCTCCTCTGGCTTGGGTGGACGTAGTGGAACTCGAGCGGTTCCTTGGTGAGTTCAGGGGCGGAGTCGGGACCGGTGTAGCCCCAGGCCGCCACGTAAGAGAAGTGCTCATCGTCCCGCTGTGCCTCGCCATCCTGTGTCTGGTGCTCCTCGCGGAAGTGGCCGCCGCAGGACTCATTGCGATGCAGCGCATCGATACACATCAGTTCGGCCAGCTCGAAGAAGTCGGACACGCGGCCGGCTTTCTCCAGGCTCTCGTTCAGATCGTCGCCGCTGCCGGGCACGGTGACGTTCTTCCAGTACTCCTGGCGCAACTCGCGGATCTTTCCGATGGCCAGTTCCAGGCCCGGGGCCGTGCGCGCCATGCCGCAATCGTCCCAGACGATTTTGCCCAGTTCACGGTGGAAGCTGTCGACGGTTCGCTTGCCCTTGATGGAGAGCAAGGTGTCGATCCGGGCCTGGACCGTGGCTACAGCCTCCTGCACCGCTGGATTGGAGTTTTCCACCTTGGGAAACTTGTGCGTGGCCAGATAGTTGCTGATGGTGTTGGGGATGATGAAGTAGCCGTCGGAGAGGCCCTGCATCAGAGCGCTGGCCCCGAGACGATTGGCTCCGTGGTCAGAGAAGTTGGCCTCGCCCAGGACGAAGAGTCCGGGAATGGTGCTTTGCAGCTCGTAGTCTACCCAGAGTCCTCCCATGGTGTAGTGCACGGCGGGGAAGATGCGCATGGGAACCTTGTAGGGATCTTCGTCCGTGATGCGCTGATACATATCGAAGAGGTTGCCGTAGCGCTCCCGAATGGTCTTTTCTCCCAGTCGCTTGATGGCCTCGGAGAAGTCCAGATAAACGCCCAGCCCGGTCTTGCCGACACCATGGCCTTCATCGCACAAAGTTTTGGCGTTGCGGGAGGCGACGTCGCGGGGAACCAGATTGCCAAAGCTGGGATAGCGGCGCTCGAGGTAGTAATCCCGCTCGTCTTCCGGAATCTGGTCCGGTGGACGAGCGTCTCCCTTCTTTTTGGGCAGCCAGATACGGCCATCGTTGCGCAGGGACTCGCTCATCAGCGTGAGCTTGGACTGGTAATCTCCCGAGACCGGAATGCAGGTGGGATGAATCTGCGTGAAGCAGGGATTGGCGAACAGAGCGCCACGCCGGTGAGCCCTCCAAATGGCGGTTGCATTGGAGCCCTTGGCGTTGGTGGAGAGATAGAAGACGTTCCCGTAACCACCGGTGGCCAGAATCACGGCATCCGCAATATGGACGTTGCACTCGCCGGTGATCAGATGGCGCGTGACAATGCCGCGAGCCTGTCCATCCACCACGATCAGGTCCTGCATTTCGGTCTTGGCGATCATCTTGACCGTTCCGGCGTGGATCTGGCGCTCCAATGCCTGATAGGCCCCCAGCAGAAGCTGCTGGCCAGTCTGTCCGCGCGCGTAGAAGGTGCGCGAGACCTGCGCGCCGCCAAAGGAGCGGTTGGCCAGCGATCCGCCGTACTCGCGGGCACACCGAACCCCTTAGGCTTCCCAGTCTGCCGTT
>JAKART010000211.1 GCA_021819255.1 Acidobacteriota bacterium | reverse complement strand
TCCGCTGGCCACCTCGACGACTTTGGACAGAATCTGTTCGCCCATCTGCTCGATCGTGAGCTGGCCTGCGATGATCGGGCCGGTATCGATGTCGATGATGTCCGACATGCGCTGAGCCAGCGGCGTGTTGGTTGCGATCTTCACCACCGGAGCAATGGGGTTGCCGGTGGGCGTGCCCAGACCTGTGGTGAACAGAACGATACTGGAGCCGGCACCCACCTGGCCGGTGACGCATTCGACGTCATTGCCTGGCGTACACAGAAGGTTCAGCCCGGGCGTGACGGCGTACTCGGGGTAATCCAGTACAGCCGCGACCGGAGCGGTGCCTCCCTTGCGGGCAGCTCCGGCGGATTTCATAGCGTCGGTGATCAGCCCATCCTGGATATTTCCGGGGGAGGGGTTCATTTCGAGGCCGGAGCGGACCGCTCGGGCCCGCGCTGCGTAGTCGCGCATCAGGGCGACGAACCGTTCCGCGGACGCCTGCGTCAGGCAGCGGTCCACGATGCTCTGCTCCACTCCACAAAGCTCTGGAAACTCCGCAAGGATGGTCTTCCCGCCCAGCGCCACCAGCAGATCGGAGGTGTGGCCGATGGCCGGGTTGGCAGAGATGCCGGAGAAGCCGTCCGAACCGCCGCACTTGAGCCCCAGGGTGAGGCTGCTGAGTGACGCGGGTGCGCGGCGGTGCCGGTTTGCCTGAACCAGCCCCGCAAAGGTTTCGCGGATGGCGCGGTCCATCAGAGCCGACTCAGTTCCGATCGTCTGCTGATCCAGCAGCACCAGGGGCTTGCAGAACGCGGGGTCGCGCTTGTGCAACTCCTCCATGAGGATAGCGGCTTGGGAGTTCTGACACCCGAGGCTGAGCACGGTGGCGCCGGCAACATTGGGGTGGTGGAGGTACCCGGCCAGGAGCGCGCAGAGATTGCGGGCATCCTCGCGGGTGCCACCGCAGCCGCCTTCGTGCATCAAAAAGCGAAGGCCGTCGACGTTCTCGAAAAGACGCTGCGGTGAGTTCTCCAAGCTCGTCTGGAATTCCGCAACCTCCGCGGCCGTCGAGTCGTCTGCTTGACCCTCCCGGTAGAGACGGGCCAGGTGTGCTACCTGACGGCGGTACCTGGAGGGTGCGGCGAAGCCCAGTTCTTCCTCGAAGGCCTCCCGCAAGGTGGCGATGTTTCGGTTCTCGCAGAAGACCAAGGGAATGATGAGCCAGTAGTTGCGCGTGCCCACCTGGCCGTCGGCGCGGTGATAGCCGAGGAACTCTTTGGTTCGCCATGTGCTGAGATTGGAAGGAAGCGCTGTCGGCTCCGCTTGAGAACTTCGGTTGGAAGAGAAGTCGCCGCTGTCATGCTGGAGATTGGCCACCGTCAGAACCGCGCCGGCGGGAATCGGCTCCCTGGCGCGGCCGACCAGAACGCCGTACATCAGGACAGGGTCTCCCGGCTGGCGGGCCTGGATGACGAACTTGTGCTTGCAGGGGACGGAGGTCGCCAGCGTCCAAGTTTTGTCGCCCAGCCGTACCGTCTCACCGGCCCGCAGGTCTTCGAGGGCAATCAGCACATTATCACGCGGATCAAGTTGCATTACTTTGGGCATGGAAAGGATCCTGGCGATCCGACGGCGGCTGAAACAGCCGCGAGCGCGGATCTTTGATTTGTCACTTGACCATCCTATGGCCTTCCCTTGCAGCGTTTCCTTGCGGAGTCCTTTGGGGGCAGGCCGCTTGCGCGGAGCGAACGCTTCAGAGAGCCGGAGGATCCCTCAGAGGATCCCTCCAGGGCCGCTGGTGGAGTCACGAACGACCAGGGAGGGTTCCAGAATGATGTTGACCGGCTGCTGTTCCTTGCGGGATCCGAGCAGGCGGAGAAGGACTTCGGCGGTGCGTTCCCCAATCTGGGTGCTCCGCTGGTCAATGCTGGAGAGCGGAACACGCAGCAGAGCGTCGTAGTGAAGGTTTCCGCAGCCAATCACTGCGATGTCCTGAGGAATACGCAGGCCGGCTTCCAGGATGGCATTCATGGCGCCGGTGGCTAGCGGATCGTTGTAGGCAAAGAGCGCATCCGGGCGAGGGTGGCGTTCCAGCAAAAGACGCATGGCTTCAGCGCCCATCCGGGTGCTGTCCACATCCACATTGGAACGCGGAACCACCAGCTCTTCCGCCAAAGGAAGGCCCGCTTTGGCCAGAGCTTTGCGGTACCCTTCAAAGCGGCGGATGCCGGTGCTATTTTCGCGTCCTCGGATATGGGCGATGCGGCGGCGGCCAAGCTGGATCAGATGTTCTGTTGCCAGGCGGCCCGCGGCTTCATCGTCGATGCCGACGAAGTTCGCAGTGAGTCCGGGAATCTCGCGGTCGATGAGAACATACGGGACCTGGTTATTGCTTAATCGATCGAAGACGGCGCGATCCGCTCCCGCTGTGGCGACAACCAGAGCGTCGAGCCGGCGCGCGGTCAGTTGTTCAATCTCCCGAGATTCAAGGGAGAAATCCTCTTCGGAGGAGGAGAGAAGGATGGAGTATCCCTGTTCGCCGACGGTCGCGGAGATCGCCTTGGCAACCTCGGCAAAAAAAGGATGCAGCAAACTGGGGACAACCAAACCGATGAGATAGCTGCGCCCGGTGACAAGACTTCGCGCCAGCAGATTGGGCTGGTAGTCGAGCTCCTTCACTCGCCTCATCACCCGCTCCCGGGTCTCCTCCGCAATATCGGGATGGTTGCGGAGCACCTTGGAGATGGTGACCACGGAGAGACCGAGATCCTGAGCGATGTCTTTCATCCGAACGGTCATAGCTTGAACCCATCTTAACGTCGGATGCGAAGGCGCGAGTGCGTCCGAAACGTCCCCGAGATATTGTTGCAATAACTTTATCGTTTCCTGTAAGGTATAGCAAGCCTCGTTCTGGGAATGTCTCCGCCAGCGAGGTCGTTCTTTCCGCCGGGCAGCCGGTTGCGTGCCCAGGCGGGCCAGAATCAAGCGGAAGTTGCGATGGAGGCTGGCAGCGGTTGTGGAGAGCATATCCGCCAGGCTTGAAGTCCGTGGATCTTGAGGTCCGTGGATACGGTTGCGAAGGCGCCGGCAAGCCTGTTGCAGCGAGAACACCGCTGCGTGGAAGGCAATCCTCAGCGGGCGAAGAAGGTGGTTTGAAGATTGAGGATGAAACCATGAAGGCCGTTGTTCTTACCGGTCCGGGAAGCATTGAACTTGCGGAGCGGCCGAAGCCCTCCGCCGCGCCGGGAGAGGCTCTGCTCAAGGTTCGCCGGGTGGGGCTGTGTGGAAGCGATCTCAACTCCTTTCGGGGCCGGAACCCCATGATCTCTTTTCCGCGCGTCCCCGGGCATGAGGTTGCGGCCACCATCGAAGAGATTCACGGGGAGCATCCACGGCTCTGCGTGGGAATGAACGTGACTCTCTCACCGTATACAAGCTGCGGAAAGTGCGCCTCCTGCCGCCGTGAGCGTCAGAATGCATGTGAGTTCAACCAGACATTGGGGGTCCAGCGTGATGGCGCGCTGACCGAGTATATAGCCGTTCCGCTGGAGAGGATCTTCCCTGCCCGGCGGGACGAACTCGCTCCGCGCTCCAGCGAGTTGAATCTGGAGGAGTTGTGTCTGGTTGAACCCCTGACGGTGGGAGCGCATGCCGTGGCCCGCGGCCGAGTCGCCGGGGGAGAGACGGTGGCCGTGGTGGGCTGTGGCGGCGTGGGGCTGGGGGCGATCGCAGCGGCGGCCTTCCGGGGAGCGGTTACCGTGGCCGTGGATGTAGAGGACGACAAGCTCGCCGTCGCCCGCAAGGCAGGTGCGGCGCACGCCCTCCACTCCGCACGAGAGCCTCTGAGCCAGGCTCTTCGTGACCTGACGGGCGGCCGGGGGCCGGATGTCATCATCGAAGCCGTCGGCATGCCGGAGACTTTCCGAGCCGCGGTGGAGCATGTGGCCTACACCGGACGGGTCGTCTACATTGGCTATGCCAAGGAACCGGTGAGTTATGAGACCCGGCTCTTTGTGCAGAAGGAACTGGACGTGCTAGGGACGCGCAACGCTCAGCCGGAGGACTTCCTTCAGGTCATGGCGATGCTGGAGGAGGGACATTTTCCGGTGCATGAGGTCATCAGCCGGACGGTTCGTCTGGAAAAGGCGCCCGAGATCTTCGCTGCCTGGAGTGCAGAGCCCGCCCGATTCACCAAAATCATGATCGATCTCGATGAACCTTAGCATCCGCGCCGGCGGTACCTTTTTGGGAAGGTTCTTCTCGGCATCCCGTCCTCGATGAGGACTTTCCCCTGGGCTCGAAGCCGCCCACCGGTTTGCAAACTTTGCCAGAAGGATGGGGCCAAATTCCGCTCGCCTGAAATTCCGCTTGAAGGATCTACGCTCTTGATGAACAGCACGCCCTCCCCTGCCGAAGATCGCGATCTCGCCGTTCCGTTGCTCTCCCGGCCGACCCTGATCCCTTTCATCCTCATCACCACTCTGTTCTTTCTGTGGGGCATCCCCAACAATCTGAACGACGTGCTCATCCGCCAGTTCATGAAGTCGTTTGTGATGACACGGCTCCAGGCCGGACTGGTGCAATCGGCGTTTTATATGGGGTACTTTCTGCTGGCTATGCCCGCAGGTCTGGTGATGCGGCGCTTCGGCTACAAGTCAGGATTTGTGATTGGACTGGGGCTTTATAGCCTGGGCGCCTTTCTGTTCTGGCCGGCGGCCGTGGCCAATCGATATGCGTACTTTCTGGCGGCTCTGTTTGTGATTGCCGGCGGATTGTCCTTTCTGGAGACCGCTTCGAATCCCTTCATTGCGCAGTTGGGTGACCCACGCAGTGCCGCGCGCAGGCTGAACATGGCCCAGGCCTTCAATCCGCTGGGCGCGATCACCGGGGTATTGATCGGGACCGTTTTTATCTTCTCCGGGGTCAATCTGGACGCATCCCAGGTTGCGGCATTGAAGGCGCGACATGCCTATTCCTCCTATCTGCATATTGAGACGATGCGAGTGACGGGCCCCTATCTGGCGCTCTCCGTTGCGGCGCTGGCAGATC
>JAKART010000210.1 GCA_021819255.1 Acidobacteriota bacterium | reverse complement strand
CTCTTCCTTTCTAGGAGGATGCATCCCGTGACTTCCAGAAGAACCTTCCTTGGGCAACTAACCTCGCTACCCATCCTGTCCCATTACTCCAAGCCCTTGCATCTGTTCGCTCTGCCGGGAATGAAATCCCGAGCCGCTTTGCTGGGGGAGGACCAGCCCCAGTTCAGCCATCCCCAGTTCATCCGCTATGACTCGCAGTGCTTTACGATTCACGGCCAGGACCGCTTTCTCTACGGCGCTTCCTTCCACTACTGCCGCTGTCCCAGGGAGTTGTGGCGCGACCGGATGCTGAAGCTGAAGCTGGCAGGCATCAACACCATTGAAACGTACGTCTTCTGGAACTACCACGAGCCGGTGGAGGGCCAGGCCGACATGACCGAACTCGAAGCCTTCATCGCATTGGTCAAGGAGATGGGGTTGTGGATGATCCTGCGGATTGGACCCTATGCCTGCGCGGAGTGGGATGCAGGAGGGTTTCCGCACTGGATCATCGCCCAGCAGTTCCCGCTGCGCAGTGACGCGCCGGAGAGCATCAAGACGTCACAGGGCTGGTACGACCTGGTGCTTCCCATTGCGCGCAAGAACATGATTACGGAAGACGGGCCCGTTATCCTGGTCCAGATCGAAAACGAGTATGACTTTTGGCCGCTACCCGCTGCGCAGAAAGTGAACTACATCACCGCCCTGGCCAACATGGCCTGGAAGGGGGGGATCAATGTTCCACTCATCACCAACTGGTGCCGTCAGACGCGCGATGACTCCAATCCGGTGATGGCGAGGATCACCGACACCTGCGATTTCTATCCGCGCTGGAACATCCAGAAGCAGATCACGCCGGACCTCGCCAAGCTGAGGAAGCAAAAGCCCATGTCACCGCTGGGCGTTGCCGAACTGCAGGGCGGCTGGTTCAGCCGGTACGGAGGCAAGCTCTCGGTGGATCAGCCCGGCGTCGACGCGGCTCAACTCAACCTGCTGACCAAGAGCGTCATCGAGCAGGGGGTCTCCTTCGCCAACTTTTATATGGGATTTGGCGGCACCAACTTTCAATGGGCCGCGCGCCAGATCACCACTTCATACGACTATGCGGCGCCGCTGAGAGAGCCGGGCGGCCTATGGAGCAAATACTACGCCGCGCGCCTGATCGGCAGCTTCCTGGATCAGTTTGGATCGATGACGGTTCGCGCCGGGGAGGCGGAGAGCGCCGTCTCAACCCATCCTGGCGTCTCCGTCAGTCTGCGCAGGAACCGGCAGAGCGGCGTCTTGTGTGTGCGAGAAAACACCAATGCCGATCAGAAGTTTCAGCTCAAGTTCCCCGACCCTGCCGGCGAGAGCGGGCAGCAGATCACGATTCCCAGCCAGGGAAAGCTTACGATCAGCGCCCGGGGGATGAAGCTGCTGCCGGTGCAGGTCCCCGTCTGCGGCGAACAGCTTCGTTACTCCTCTGTGGAGTTTCTTGCCTGCGGACGGCTCGGAGATCGCAGCCTCCTCTTCGTCTACGGAGATCCAGGAGAGCTGGCGGAGATCGCCCTGCTCGCGGAACAGGAGCCGCAGATTCAGGGCGCTGTTCTCTACCAAAGCTTCGATGCGAAGACCAGAACGGCCATCTTTGCGACGACCGTCGGAATGTCGCCACAGATGTTCCTGTGGAATGGCAAGCTGCAGATTGTGGTGCTGCCGCGCAGGCTGGCCGAGCGCGCCTGGATGGTGGAACAACCCTCTTCCGGGGCGGACAGGCGGATCGATGCCGCGGTGTTGACCGATTGCGCGCTGATGAGCGCCAGCCAAGCCGATCATCGTCGCGCAGCGATGACCCTTGAATACTCAGAGGGCGATCACCCACTGTGCGTGCTGACGGCCAGGCAGCCTGTTACATTCCTGGTGGATGGAAAGCCGGCGAAGTTCGAATACGATCCGCTCTGGCGGCGATGTCAGGTAGAGATCAGCACGCCGCAACTTCCCTGCCAGCCGGTAGCTCTCAACACCGGGGAGTTCCTGGTGGAACGGTTTGATCTTGCCCAGGGAGAGTGGCTCAACACCGCTCCCACCGTTCTGGAGAAGCTGGGCGGACTGCCCTACGGATACGTGAAATATCGCGCTGCCTTCGAGTACCAGAACCAGTCCAGACTCTATCTCGAGACGCAGACCGAGGATCCAAAGCAGGTCTTTCTCAATGGCCAACGGATTCCGGAACTCTCATCGCCGGAGAAGCTTGTCTCGTGCGAGCTGGATCACTGGGCTAAAAAAGGGATGAATTTGCTGGAGATCTCCTACGAGGCCTTCGGCAGCCCCAATGGGGGCTCCGCCATGGCGGAGATGAAAGGGATCACCAGCATCCGTCTGGGCGATCAGCGCAGCTCGTCGGCCATGGACAAGGTCGCGATTCAAAGATTTCCTGCCACGCCGCTCACCAACTCGCATCGAGCCGCTCCCTCGCAGGGGTGGCGGCCGGGCCGGCCGGGCCAGCCGGACGGGGCGGCTGACCTTGTGCCTGCGTACACGTGGTTTCGAGCCGCATCTCCTCTTCGGGGTTCCGCGGAGTACTTTTGTCCCTGGAAGCTGAGGGTTGACGCGGACCGTGACGCGCTGCTTTACGTGAACGGCAGGTTCGCAGGCTACTATCAGGCGGCCGGACCGCAGAGTGAGTTCTACTTGCCCGAGCCGTGGCTGCATCTGGATGGAACAACGGACAATGTCGTCGCAGTCATGCTCGCTTATACTGACGGCCTTCGCCCCCTCAAGGAGCTCCTCATCTCCCCGTATGAAGAGTTTGCCACTCGCAAGACACAGGTAGAGATGCGCTGGAGCTGATCCACCGGCCGGGTTCTCCCGCTGCTCTGCCTTGAAGACACCCGGAGAAGAGATCCCCTCCAGGCCGCTGGACCAGAACAGAAGCAAGCTGCGAGTCTGGTCTTGGAGAGCGCTCCTGGCCGGTGCGCATGGATCAACTCGGTCACCGTAAGATCGTTGGTGGGCTGGGGCGGACGGCGAGCCTCCTTGCCAACCCGGCAGCTTCAAGGGAGGAAGCGCATTGAGAAACCGCATCCTAATGCTGATCATGAGGTGCTCCGGAGCTTTTCTGCTCACCGCTGTGTCCTTGCTGAGCCCCATTCATGCGCAAGACTCCGCAGGCCTGCAACCGGCGGATGATGTGAATCCGAACATTGGCGGCATCGGCATCCTGCTGACCTCCACGCAGCCGCTGGTCCAGTACCCATTTGGAATGGCGCGGGTGGCGCCGGAGACGACGCCGGGGATGGGAGACCGCTACCTGGCGGACAAGATCTACGGCTTCCCTACCGGACCTGTCACCCTGATGGTCTCCACAGGCGCGGTGGATGCGCACGCCGCGACGTATGCCTCCGAGTACGACCATGACCTGGAGGAAGCGACGCCCTATTTCTACGCAGCCGAGTTGCAGACCTGGGGAATCAAAGCGGAGTACACGGTCACGCGGAACGCGGTGATCTACCGCTTCACCTTTCCCGCCGCCAAACAGGCCCACGTGGCGTTGCGGATGCAAGGCGACGCGGCCCTGGAGGTGCAGGGAAGCAGCGTGGTGCAGGGCAGCAGACGGGTCTTTGGAGCTTATGGTCAGAACGGGTTTCCTCCCGCTTCCAACCAGGTGACGCGGGAGTACTTTTACGCCGTCTTTTCTCAGCCCATGCAGCAGTGGCAGACCTGGCAGGGAACACAGCTCTCGCACACCGCGGAGCAGAGGGGCGCAAAGGTGGGCTATGCGGGCACGCTGGACACCGGCGCAGGAGAGACCGTGGAGGTACGCGTCGGAATCTCCTACATCAGCGCCGGCCAGGCCAGGCGCAACCTGGAGGAACAGATTCCAGCCTGGGACTTTGATCAGGTGAAGCAGCAGGCCCGGGCGGTTTGGAATCGCGCTTTGGGACAGATTGCGGTGACGGGCGGGACGCGCCGGCAAAGGACCATCTTTTACACAGCCTTGTACCGCTCACTCCAGCGCATGACGGATATCACCGAAGATGGCCGCTATTACAGCGGCTATGACCACCAGGTGCATGCAGCGCATGGGCATGATTTTTACGTGAATGACGGCGCCTGGGACACCTTCCGTTCCATGCATCCGCTGCAGCTTTTGTTGAACGGCAAACAGCAGGAAGATATGATCCGGTCCTACCTGCGGATGTACCGGCAGAGCGGCTGGATGCCGTCCTTCCCATCCGTTTCCGGGCCCAAAGCGGTGATGATTGGCCATCATGCCGACCAGATCATTCTGGATGCGTACGAGAAAGGCTACCGCGACTTCAACGTGGAGGAAGCCTATGCCGCGATGAAGAAGAACGCTCTGCAAGCCAGCATGCTTCCGTGGACCAGCGGGCCGATGACGCGGCTAGGGCGGGAGTACCTGCAGCAGGGCTTCTTTCCGGCACTGGCTTACGGCGAGAAGGAGACAGTGCCGCAGGTGACTGGCGAGCTTCGCCAGGCGGTTTCCGTCACGCTGGAGAGCGCTTACGACGACTGGTGCGTCGCCGCGCTGGCCAAGGCGCTGGGCAAGAACGCGGATGCCGATTTCTGTCACAAGCTGGCAGGGAACTACCGGAATGTCTTCCATCCGGCGATGGGCTTCATGGCTCCCAAGAGCGCCGACGGAGAGTGGGTGGCGCACTACGATCCCAGACTGGGCGGCGGACAGGGCGCGCGCAACTACTTCACCGAGATGGATGGGTGGGTCTGGACGTTCAGCGTGCAGCACGATGTAGCGGGGCTGATCCAGTTGATGGGCGGCCGCGAAGCGTTCAACGCCAGACTGGATCAGTTGTTCGTCGAGCCGCTCGGAACCTCAAAGTTCCGCTTCCTGAATCAGTTTCCGGATGCTACCGGACTGGTGGGCTTGTATGCGCAAGGCAATGAGCCGAGCTTCCACATACCCTACCTGTATGACTTCTCCGGCCAGCCCTGGAAGACGCAGCGCCGGGTTCGGCAGATGATGAGCGTCTGGTATGGCGACGGCCCGCTCGGCATTCCGGGTGACGATGACGGCGGGGAGACGTCTTCCTGGTATGTG
>JAKART010000209.1 GCA_021819255.1 Acidobacteriota bacterium | reverse complement strand
TCGTACTCCGATACCCCTCCCCTAGGAGCCTTTATGGCGAATCTGCTGGACCAGCTTAAGCAAATGACCACCGTGGTCGCCGACAGCGGTGACATCAACTCCATCAAACAGTTCAAGCCCACCGATTCGACGACCAACCCATCGCTGATCGCCGCCGCAGCCGCCATGCCCGAGTACCAGGGGATCGTCGATCAGGTGCTGCAAGAGGCGCGCGAGAAGGCCGACGAGAAGGCCTCCGACAAGCAAGTAGCCGCAGCCGCATTCAAGCACCTCGCCGTCGCCTTCGGCCAGAAGATCCTGGAGATCGTCCCCGGCCGGGTCTCCACCGAGGTGGACGCCCGCCTGAGCTACGACACCGAGAAGACCATGCAGCTCGCCCGCGACATCATCCAGCAGTATGAGAGCGCAGGCATCTCGCGCCAGCGGATCCTGATCAAGATCGCCTCCACCTGGGAGGGCATCAAAGCCGCCGAGCAGCTTGAGAAAGAGGGCATCCACTGCAATCTGACCCTGCTCTTCGGCCTGCACCAGGCTATCGCCTGCGCGGAGGCCAAGGTCACCCTGATCTCGCCCTTTGTCGGCCGCATCCTGGACTGGTACAAGAAGAGCACCGGCAAGGACTACGTCGGCGCGGACGA
Source organism: Acidobacteriota bacterium (assembly GCA_021819255.1). Taxonomy (GTDB): domain Bacteria; phylum Acidobacteriota; class Terriglobia; order Terriglobales; family Acidobacteriaceae; genus Granulicella. The sequence continues at coordinate 4,476 of JAKART010000209.1, read as the reverse complement.
CCCGGGCGTACACTCCGTCACCGAGATCTACCACTACTACAAAAAGTTCGGCTACAAGACCGTGGTGATGGGCGCCAGCTTCCGCAACACCGGCGAGATCATCGAACTGGCCGGCTGCGACCTGCTCACCATCGCCCCCAAGCTGCTGGATGAACTGCAGAAGACCGAGGGCGTGCTCGAGCGCAAGCTGGATCCGGCCAAGTGCGCCAACCTTCCCATCGAAAAGATCGTGGTGGACCGGGCGACCTTCGACAAGATGCACGCCGAAAACCGCATGGCCAAGGAAAAGCTGGAAGAAGGGATCGAGAGCTTCTCCAAGGCGCTCGAAGACCTGGAGAAGATGCTGGAGAAGCGGCTCAGCGAGCTGCCCCGGCCGCAGGCGGTGCGGTAACGCCTGACAAAGCAGACCCCAAAGGGCCGCCTCTGCGGAGGCGGCCCTTTTTCCATGTCACCATATCCGCAACCGCCCAAGCTCCGCAACTGCCCAGACTCAGCGGCGGCGCAGGCCCAGCAGGCTCAAAAAGAAGCTGGCGAAGCAGATCTCCGTGCCCAGCATCAGGCAGAGCATCGCAGGCAGCGTGCGCCGCATCATCTGTACCGGCGGCAGGTGGCCATAGCCGGTGTGCGCCCAGGAGAGCACGGAGGAGACCGCGATCCCCACGCCACAGAGCACCAGCAGCGCGCCCAGCAGCAGGCCCGTCTCCAGCGTGATGTAGTGGAACCAGCGCTGGAACTCTTCATCCTCTGGGAGCAGCCCCTCGGAGATGGCGAAGACCTTGGCGGCCACGGCGAAGAAGACCAACTGGAAACCCACCAGCACCGCCGCCGAGATGTAGGCCAGCGTATCCACGCCCAGGTTCACATGCCCCAAAGGGCGCGAGGCCGGCAGCAGCCAGGCCATCAACCCCAGGCCCGCCACCATCAGCGCCAGGCCGGGATAGAGGAAGAGCCAGCGCGGCGAGTACATCAGCAGAAAACGCAGATGCCGCCAGCCGTCGCGCCAGGTGCGCAGATGCGGCGGACGGCTGCGGCCATCCTTCTTGAGCGTCGTCGGAACCTCCGCGATCCTCTGCCCCAGCAGCGCCGACTTCACCACCATCTCACTGGCGAACTCCATGCCCGTGGTGCGCAGGTCCAGGCGGTTGTAGGCGTCCTTGGAAAACGCTCGAATGCCGCAGTGGAAGTCGCCAATCGAGGCATGAAACAGCCGGCGGCCCAGGAAGCTGAGCACCGGATTGCCCAGATAACGATGCAGCGGCGGCATCGCGCCGGGCAGGATGCCGCCCCGGAAGCGATTGCCCATCACCAGCTCGGCGCCGGCGCGCAGTTCGGCCAGGAAGCGCGGGATGTGGGCAAACTCGTAGCTGTCATCCGCATCGGCCATCAGCACATAGCGGCCCCGCGCCGCCTGGATGCCGGCGCTCAGCGCGGCTCCATACCCGCGCACCGGCACGTTCACCACCCGTGCGCCATGCTGCGTGGCAGTCGCCTGCGAGCCGTCTGTGGAACCGTTGTCGGCTACGATCACCTCACCCGCAATGCCGTTCCCGGCCAGCGCGGCCAGCGCCTTGTCAACACAGACGGCGAGCGTCTCGGCCTCGTTCAGGCACGGCATCACCACCGTCAACTCCACGGGGACCGTCTCCCCCTGGCCGCCGTCCGGGTAGGCGGACTGCGCCGGATCTTGAGCCATCATCTTCATGCAAATCGCCTGTATGCCGCGGAGAATCGTGCAACGTTGTGCGGGTTCATGGCTTGGCCGCTCCCGTGCTGTCCCAAGGCAGGCTAACAGGTGCGGCGGAGGAAGGTGGGGGAAGATTCAGGGGAAAGGCGTACAAATCCGAATCCCCCAGGCGGATCCACCCCTCGGAGGCAGGCGTTCGACCGGTCATGGAACCGGGATCGAAGGCAGCTACCACGACCTTCGCGCCTTGCGCCTTCAGCACCTGGAGCACCTGCTGCCGGTTGGGCAGCCCCTGAAACTCCTCCAGCAGATGGGTCGGATCCGGGTTATAGACCTCGGTGAGGACACGCACATCGGCCAGCCGCATCCAGTAGGGATCGTTGAGACAGGCGATGGTTCCCATACAGGCAATGGCGTCGCCGGAGCCGACTCCGAGCGCATTCAGGCCGCGCGCCGCGGCGAAGATCCGCGGCGAGTACCAGGCTGCGGGAAGACCGGCGGCGGACTGGTCGCGCCGCTCCTCCAGAGCGATGCGCAGGCTCTCCCCCAGCGCCAGAAACGCGAGCAGCGCCACCATCGCGGTGGCAGACCGGCGCTGCCAGGAGGATGCAGTCAGCGCTGAATCAGTCCGTCTCAAGGCGGAAGATCCCGAAGAGGCCGCGACTCGGGCGGAACTGTCCTCCGCACCGCGGACCAGGCTGCCAATCCGGCTGTCCGCCGGGCCGGCAGGCGCAGAGTCCAGAGCTGCGAAGAGCGGAAGAACGATAGCCAGATAGGCCAGCGTCACGTAGCGCTCCTCGACGTTCACCAGAGCATAGATACCCCAGATGGCCACTCCGAGCAGGAGCGGCGGCAGAGAGAAGGCGTTCGAGCGCCAATCCGCCCTTCCGCCGCAAACCCCCGGCAGACCCAGCCGAGCGCCGCAGACCAGCAGCAGCGCCAGCAGGATCCACGCCTCGGGGTGGTTGAGGAGGTAGCGCAGGCTGAGCACCAGATTGCGCAGGTCGCGCCGCAACAGCCGCCGGGCGCTGAAGACCGGCGCGATGCGCTCATGGAAGTAGGCGGGGTCAAACCATGCAGGATAGGTTCCGTAGGCCTCGGCCCGGTAGCTGTAGACGCCCGGATGCGCCAGCAGTTGCGCCTCCGGGTGGATCAGCTTGACGCGGGCGGAGCCGAAGTCGCTCTTCATCCACGGCTCAAGGTGCATCTTCACCGTGCCGCTCACATACCAGGCGTAGTTCAGCGCGCCGGAGTCTCCAAAGTCGAAGCGGTGCTTCTGCCGGGAGAGCGCTGCAACATACGGCCCGGCCAGCGCGGCGAAGACCAGGAGCGCCAGCCCGCCGGCGGCGGCCACGCGCCCCGGGCGGCGGCGTTGCACCCAGAGCTGAAAGACGGTCATCCCCGCAATACAGAGAAGGGCAACGACAAAGGCGAAGCTCTTGGCCAGATAGGCCAGGCCAAGGAAGAGCCCCAGCAGCGGAGCGTAGACCAGGCTGGTGGTGGCCAGGCTCTGCAGCAGCATGGCCAGGGCCAGCAGCATCAGCGCCTGCAGCAGAGCGTCCGGCCGCATGTAGGCCATCGAGAGCTCGCGCTGCGCGGCGATCACCGTCAGCGCGACCCCCAGCAGGCGCAACGCGTCGATGCCCAGCAGAGGCGTCCACAGGGGGTTCATCTGGCGGCGCAGACGGACCAGCGCGGAGACAAAGAGCAGCACGGCGGCCACGGAGAGCAGAAAGATGCCGTAGTTCAGCACATAGTAGGCGTGCAGCTCATTCCAGCGGGTGGCGTGGAAGAGGCGCTGGAAGAGCGCCATGCAGGCCGGATAGAGTGGATTCCAGTAGCCATTGACCACCCCCGCCCAGTGGTGCGCTCGCATCAGATCGGCGATGTCCATGTAGGCCATGCCGTCGCCATCCAGGGCGTAGGGAGAGTACCTCATGGCCAGCCAGCCGATGGGAATCAGCAGCGCCAGATAGACCAGGAGTGCGCGGCGGATGGTTTGAGATCTCACAGGGTTCCTCGTTTTGCAGCCGGCATCAAGACTGTCGACGAATTGAAGCTGAGGGCTCTCTCAGCATATCCCGACTTCCGTACCGCCAGCGAGGTGGGTATTGTCGGCCGTTCCGCTCGCTCTTCACAAGCAGAATCGATGCCACTTACGGCAACACGGGAGGATCGTGGATCTTGCCGGTCATTTGCGATCAAGACGAACAGGGCGCATTGACCATCGGGACGCGGATACCCGCCCTCAGGGTGTATCGCCACGCTTCCGAACAACAGCAGCAGTCTTTCAGAAGCCGTGAAATACGATCTTCCGGATGCTCTCCGGGAAGACATCGAATCTCACGCCTCCGGGTTGAGCGCCGAGCACGCCGAAGAGGTTGATCGCCGCGTTGCAGCTTACGAGAAGGATCCGTCAGCCGTGACGCCCCTGGAACAGGTAAAGGCCGGGCTGCCAAAGCGGTGAGTTTGCCGGGAGCGGCTGTCGCTGGCCGGCAGCGAAACCAGCTCCACCGAGCCCGGCTATACGGCCGGACCGGTCTGCGCGGCGGAACGCGCGGTGAAAGAGGTTTGCCGGCGGCTCGGCCCGGGCGCTTCCAGGAACGACGATATACGCCGTCGCGCCGTCGCTACTGGACCAGTTCCATCAGTTTTCCGTAGCGATCAACCACGCCATAGCGAACCTGATCCGAGGTGATCTTCGCGAAGAACTTCCGTGCGCACTTGATCTTTGCCTCCTCGATGCCACGCAGTTCCAGGCGGCTGCATAACTTTAAATCCAGGACACTTCT
>JAKART010000208.1 GCA_021819255.1 Acidobacteriota bacterium | reverse complement strand
TCCCGAATCTTGCCCACCACGCCGTCCGGAGTAACCACCGGTTGATCCGGTTTCAGGCCATCCGCGGAGCCCTTGTCCAGATACAGAACGTGCGACCGCTCTGAGCCGCTGGTCCCAATCACCTGCGCAGCCACATTGGTCAACGCATACTGCTCCCGGAAGGCCAATAGCCGCTGAAGTCTTCGCCCTTGAGCCGCATCTTCTGCGAACGACGCCTCTTCTTCGCGCAGCCGGGCCACCTCATTCCTCAGCGCCATGTTCTGCTGCCGCGCCTGGCGCAGATCCACATAATCATGCCACAGGCCGCGAACTTTGGAACTGGAGATCTGCGCCCCAGCCTCCAGCGGCGCGATTGCCGTCACCGTCCAGCGCCGCAGCAGAGAGACCTCCTGCCCATCGGGAGCCGACCCCTCACTCTCCATCGCTGCGCCGCCGGCCGGCGCGTCCGCGTCCCTGGCGGGGCGCTGCACCTGCATGGCCAAGGCGATGACCTGCACCAGCACAATGGCGATCAGCACCAGCGGATTTTTGAGTCGAGTGAAGAATGATTCCATCGTAAGACCGAGCCCCGGCAGAGATGGCTTGCGGTTGTGGGTTCCGTGGAGCAATCGCGCGAGCACCTCCGCAGCCGGAGAGGCTGGGGAGCCACTCCCTATGGGTCGATGCTCCCTTCCATTATTTCATCGGAACTGCCCGGCCGTGTCCGCGCCGATCCTTCTGATGCCAAGAACATCGCGGGCAGATCCTCCGCTGCTACCATCAAGCCGTGGCGCTCCAACTCTCCACCCCCGTCAAGTTCGTCCGGCGCATCGGCGAGCGCGTTGCCGCCGGCCTCTCGGAGCGAGGCATCGCCACGGTTGAAGATCTTCTCTATCATCTTCCCTTCCGTTATGAGGATCGGCTCCATCCCCGGCCACTGTCGCTTTACCAGCCCGGCGAGATGGCCTCTCTGACCGGCGAGGTGCGGGGAACCGTTCTGCTCCGCACTCGCTCCGGCCCCATCTTTGAGATGACGGTGGGCATCGCGCCCCCGCTCCGATGGCGCCCCCAAGGTCAAGGTTCGGACAGAGGCCCGGCAGCGTCTCCCCACCTGGAGCTGTGCGGCGTTGACCCGGGGCTGGCCGGCCTGGTGCAGCCTCCGCCGGCGCAGGCCGGCCCTCCGCCTTTGGCCCCCGCAGAGACGGTAAAGTGCCTGTGGTTCCACGGCGCCTATCTCAAGGACAAATTTCGTCCCGGCCAGAGAATCGCCCTTTACGGCAAGCTGGAGGCCAGCCGCAGCGGCAGAGCGCCCAACGCCCTCGGCTGCCCGCGCTTCAAGCTGATCCAACCCGTCTTTGAGATTCTGCCCGAGGGCGCACCGGGCGGAGATGGCACCCTTGAGGACGCGGAGTTCACCCTCCTCGAAATGGGCCGAATCGTGCCCATCTATGAGTCCCTGGGGGGAACCACCCCCTGGGGCGCCAAGCTGACATCACGCTGGCTGCGCCGCGTCATGTGGACCATCTTCAAGGATCTCACCGAGTCCCAGGAGGCTGGCCTGGCCACGGAAGCCGGCACGGAGAAGCCCGGTTCGGAGGCAAGCCCCTCCGCGGACACGCTGCCTTCCTCCTTGTGCCGGCGGCTCGGACTCCCCACCCGCATGGAGGCCCTGCGGAACCTGCACTTCCCTCCCGCCGACACCTCCATCAACGAGCTGATGTCGGCGCGAACCCCTGCGCATCGCCGCCTGATCTTTGAAGAGTTCTTTTATCTGGAACTGGGGCTGGAACTCAAGCGGCGCCGGTTTCGCGAACGCCGCGGCACCACTTTTGTGACCAACGAGCAGGTTCGCGCGGCCCTGAAGCAGATCCTGCCTTTCAAACCCACTGCCGCGCAGAAGCGCGCGTTGGGCGAGATCGTCCAGGATATGCGCAGCCCCCAGCCCATGCGCCGCCTGCTGCAGGGGGACGTGGGGTCCGGCAAGACCATCGTCGCTCTGCAAGCCGCGCTGGTCGCCATCGAGAACGGCTATCAAGTGGCCTTGATGGCTCCCACCTCCATCCTGGCCACCCAGCACTACCTCTACGCCCGGAAGCTGTTGGGCGACAAGAGCTCACCCCGCCACGGACGGCGTTACCGCATCGCCCTGCTCAGCGGCGCGTTGGACGAACGCAGCAAGCGCGAGGCTGCCGGCGGCATCCTGCACGGCGAGGTGGATCTTGCCATCGGCACCCACGCCCTGGTGCAGGAGGGCGTCGACTTCGCGCGCCTGGGTCTGGTGATCGTCGACGAGCAGCACCGTTTCGGCGTCCAGCAACGCTTGCAGCTCATCCGCAAGCCCGGCGCCACTGCCTTGAGCCCTGCAGCCCAGCGCCAACCGCCGCAGCCGGGCTCCCTGCTGGACGCTCCACCCCCGCTGGAGCCCCCTCTGGAGCCTCCTTTGGGTGAGCCGGACATGCTGGTGATGACCGCGACCCCCATCCCCCGCACCCTGGCGCTCACCCTCTACGGTGACCTGGAGGCCAGCGTGATCAACGAACTCCCTCCCGGCCGCACCCCCATCGTCACCCGCCGCGTCGCGGAAGAGCGCGCCGAGCAAGTCTGGCAGTTTGTCCGCCGGCAGGTCGCCGCCGGCCGTCAGGCATACATCGTTTACCCCATCATCGAAGGCGACCGTGACGATGAGCCGCAACTGGACTTCGCCCTGGTAGCGGAAGAGGGGAAGGAAGACAGGGCCGGCAGGCGCGCAGCCTCAGCCGGGAAACGTTCCGGCTCGGAGCGCCCTGCCAGGTTGCGCTCGCCCGGCTCCACCAGGCTCCGATCCGCCGTTGAGATGCATCAGGAGCTACAGCAAGGCCCTTTGGCCGGCCTGCGACTCGGACTTCTCCACGGACGCATGTCCCCGGACGACAAAGAGGTGACCATGAATCGCTTCAAGCGCGGGGAGGTGGAGGTTCTGGTCTCTACAACGGTGATCGAGGTCGGCATGGACGTTCCCAACGCTACCGTGATGGTGATCGAACACGCCGAGCGCTTTGGCCTGGCCCAACTGCATCAACTGCGAGGACGGGTGGGCCGCAGCGATGCTCGCAGCTACTGCATCCTGGTGACCGGAACCGACATCACGCCGGAGGCGGATCTCCGGCTGAACGCCATGGTCCAGATTCAGGACGGATTCATCCTTGCGGAGCAGGATCTGCTCCAGCGTGGCCCCGGCGAGTTCTTTGGCACACGGCAGGCGGGCCTGCCCGACCTTCGCGTCGCCAACCTCGCCCGAGACCGGGACCTGCTCGAACTCGCCCGCCAGGAGGCGGTCCGTTTCGCCCACAGCCCCGACCCCACTATCCCGCGCGAGCAGATCGAAGGCGTTTGGTTCCGTCTTCAGCACCAGTGGCAGCGCCGCTACGGCTTGCTGGAGGCATAAGATCGCCGCGGCCGGCAAACAACCTCTCCGACCAGCTACGCTCCGCAACCCGATGCGCCGCAACCCGATGCGCCGCAATCCGGTACCGGGAAGCGCGCCAAACCCCTCCCCCGTGCCAACGCCGCGCCGGCTCTCTCCGTGCCGCGCTTCAGCTCGCCATGGCCACCGGCTCTTCCAGCACGGTCACGGGCTGCGCCTGCTTCTTCGGCCCCCTCTTCCGCGCCACCAGAATCTTGATTCGATCCAGCAGTTCAGCCGGAGAACTTGCGCCTTTGGGAAGAAAGGCGTCCGCCGCGGCGGCTCGGTCAAAGTTCGTCACCGTGCCGGACACCAGCAGCCCGGGCAGCCCCGGATGCAACTGCTTGGCCCGTCGAATAAGATAGTTTCCGTCCATCTGCGGCAGATGCAGATCAGCGAGCAGAAGATCCACGGAACCCTGTGCCGCCGTCTTAAGGTGCTCGAGAGCCTCCGCAGCCGTGCTGACCGCCACCACCCGGTAGCCACGCGTCTCCAGGAGAAACTTCCGCACCGAAAGCACCTGTTCGTTATCTTCCACACACAAGATCGTCTTCCGTGGTCTCATCGATACTCCTTGCCGCCGGTCATCGCGGCGTGCCGCTCCCAAGTCCAACACAGACGGCGTCTCCGTGCGGAGTTGCGCCGAGCCCAAAACCTCTCTCAAAAAACCTTCAACCATCAGGGATCCCGTGCGCCTGCAGCGGCACATCGCATCCCCTTCCATCGCCATTCGTCCGCTCCCGGCCGCAACCGGACGCAATCGACCGCACGCGCCGACAGGGTTCCGGCAGACGGACTTGCTCAGCCGCGCTCCAGAGGCAGACCCTCCCTTTGCTGTGGAAGCTGTGGATCGCAGTGAAAAAGGTGCAAAACTCCTCTTTGACTGCTTTCCTGCCATCCTCCAGGCAGCACCCATCGACAGCCAGGCTCGAACAGGCTTCCAGGCAACGGAATGGTGGCGCGGGACAGCTCGGCGGACCCTGGAGCTCCTGCGGGGGCGTGACTCGTTTGAGCGTGTATCGCGCCGCAGAGGACAGCGTGGAAGCCTTGGCTACCCCTTCAAATTGTCAGAAAATCAGGCGAAAAATCGAACGTCCTCGGAGCCTTCTCTCGATGACGACTTGCTGAGCATACGAAGGACCAACTGCCATGGCAACAGTGAATTTTTGGCGAAAATACGATGAGTTTGAACTAGCGCTTCCACCGCAATCGCACATAGCCCGTGTCTGTTGGCCTTTGTGATTCCCCCGCTGTGGAAAACCTTCGATTTCAGGGCAGGAAAAGCCGGCCCTCTGCAACAGGAATTGTGCGCCCGGAGACTTCGACGGAGTGAACCCGGTCTCCTTGTCTGGCGGCGCGAACCAGAATTTGGCTGGGACGCCGTATCTCGGCGCCCTGCTCAATCTCCACAGTCTGCCCCGGCCGCGCCAGTCCGTGCTTCACCAGCCACGCAATGCAGCAGCCCGCCGCCGATCCGGTAGCCGGATCCTCGCCGGAGTGAAACTGCATGCGTGCGCGCCAGCGCGGATGCCCATCATTGGATTTGCCTGGCGTTGCATCCAGCCGCGCCGCGGGCTCCGCCTCCGGCGCTGCCGCTTCCACCGGCGCGATGCAATAGAAAAAGTGCTTCTCTCTTCCCGCCAGCCACGCCGCAGCCTGGCGGTGCTCCAGTTGCATCCTCTGCAAAGCGAGATC
>JAKART010000207.1 GCA_021819255.1 Acidobacteriota bacterium | reverse complement strand
TTGATTCAGCGGAGGGAATTTGCGGCATGTCCAGCCTATCCGGCCGGCCAGGGTTGCTCAAAGTTCAGGGCTGGTGTCATGCTCAAGAGATGAAGCTATTGAAGTGGAACTCTGTTTTTCTGGCCGGATTTCTCACTCTCTGCCCACTGTTGGCCGCTCAGGAGGCGGGTTATTGGCGGGCTCTGGGTTCCAATGCCCGGTCGATCACAGGAGACGTTTCGCTCAGCAGCGAAAAGATTTCCATCAACCTGTCCACAAGTTATTGGATGGCGCAGATTCGGGCTCTCACCCCGGCTGAGAGAAGCGCCGTCTTCGGCGTCGATCTCAACGCACCCGGTTCCGGTAGCCTTTACCGGTTGAATATCCCTGGGAACAAGCGCTTTGCCCACAAGAACACCCTGTGTGGCGGCGAAGATGTCAAGTGGATGGCCACGCAGACCGATGGCCGGACACTCCAGCTCGCCTTCTTCTCCAGTTCCCGAGCGCCCGTGCTGACGCAGGATGCTCTCAGCAACTCCGACTCTACCAGCTTGTGCGGCGTCTTCCAGTATGAACACTAAATTTGATGAGACGCGATGGCGGATCTGCTGTTTCAGCCCAGGACTTACCGTTCTTCTGAGGGCTTTTAACTTGCATCTTCGGGAAGTTTTCTCGGCGATGAGCGTACGCCGTCAGGCGGCGCCCTTCCTGCGCGGCCGTGCAGCCCGGCCTGCGGGAGGCAAAACAGCCCGCCCGTCCAGGCGAGGCCGGGCAGGAATCTCGCTCCGGGCTGCCGTTCGCGGTGCGCTCGATGCATCGCGGCTGGCTGCGGCCACGGCGATCGCCGTCGTGTGCGTAGCGCCTCTGCCGGCACAGACGACGCCTCAGGTCAGGATCCCCGCAGGCAGGCTGGAGGGACTTCCGCTGCGCGGCGCACCGCAGGGCGCCGCATTTCTCGGCATTCCATTCTCGGCCCAGCCAGTGGGCGATCTGCGCTGGCGAGCGCCGCAACCGGCGCCGCATTGGAGCGGTGTACGGCAAGCCACCAGCTACGGCCCTGCGTGCATGCAGACGCCCAGCGGTTGGCTACCGGAGATGCTGGGCATCCGCGCGATGCACACCAGCGAAGCCTGCCTGTATCTCAACGTGTGGACGCCGAAGCTCCAATCGGCGGCCAGGCTCCCGGTTTTTGTCTGGGTGCATGGTGGCGGCAATGTAGAAGGCTCGGGAGAGTGGCCACCGCTCGGCGCAACGCTGGCGAAGCGCGGCATCGTAGTCGTCAGTCTCAACTACCGGTTGGGTGTATTTGGATTTTTCAGCTCGGCCGCGCTGAATGCGGAGTCTTCGCACCGGGTCTCCGGCAACTACGGACAGCTCGACCAGATCGCGGCGCTACGATGGGTTCGTGACAACATCCGGTTCTTCGGCGGCGATCCGGCGCGCGTCACCGTCGGAGGTCAGTCGTCGGGCTCGCTCGACGTCTGTAATCTGATGGCTGCTCCCTTGGCGCGCGGGTTGTTTCGCGGCGCGATTCTGCAAAGCGGCGCCTGCGTGGACTCCATCACGGCTTCGTTGAAGGGCGGCGAAGAGATGAGCGCGCGGCTGGTGAGCGATCTCAGCTTGCCCGCAGGCGCCTCCATGGCCAGGCTGCGCGCCGTTCCGGCGGAACGGCTTCTGCAGGCTGCGGCAGCGGACAAGCAGATCGATCTGGAGCCGGTGATCGACGGTTGGTTGCTACCCCAGCAACCCGCGCTTGTCTTCGCCGATGGCCGCCAGGCAGCGATCCCGGTCCTTGTCGGTAGCACGCGGGATGAGGTTTCCATCTTTGCGAGCCCGCTGGTGCATGGCTCCGCCTATCGTCCGCAGACGCTGGCCGCATACCACAAGTGGCTCAAGGATGAGTTTGGCGGATTTGCCGATCAGGTGTTTGCAGCCTACGCTGCGACGTCCGACAGTCAGGTTCCGCGGATCTTCCGCCGCATGTTCACCGACTACGACTTTGCTTTTGGCGCCTATCTGTTGGCGAAGGAGAACGCCGATGCCGGACTCCCGGCGTACCTTTACAACTTTGATGCTGTAGGGTCAGGGCCATTCGCCTCTCTGGGCGCATTCCATAGCGAAGAGAACATGTTCCTGAGCCAGCGCTATTGGACGAGCTGGGTGAAACAGCCCTCCGATGGGGTCCTGTCCAACGCCATGATCGGATACTGGGTGAACTTCATCCAGAGCGGATCGCCCGACGGCAGCGGTCTTCCGCTATGGCCCAGATTCTCGGCAGATCGGCCGCTGTGCCAGAGACTCGGTAAAAATATCGGTCCGGAAGCGGTGCCTCAGGTTCAGCGCTTGCCGGTCTTTCAGCGCTTTCTGAATGCCCGTTTGCAGGCTTGGAAGGCGGCCGGGAGATAAATGGCGAAGCTGGCTGAAGCGCCTGAGTTGCGCGGCCTGCCTTTCTCCAGCGGCTAGACCATTTCCCCTGAAGGTGTAAGCAAGGGGAACGACTCCTGTGGGCGTTTTCCTCAATGAAAACGCCACTGAACGCCCGCTTCCGTACACCCATCATCAGGGAAAATGGTCTAGGACTCGCTGAAGTCGATCCTCTTGGGCGCCTTGCGGAAGAAGCTGGTGGCGGCCATCAGATAGGCGACTCCCACGGAGAACCAGATGCCGCCGACGATCTTGGCAAGGATGTTGAGATTCCACCAGATGGAGGCGCAAAAGCCAAAGCCAACCAGCGGCAGGACGATGTTGCGCAAGAGGCCTCGTCTGTGATCCGGGTGCGGCCCTGCGCTCTGACGCTGCAGCGTGAAATGCCAGAAGACCGAGAGATTCACTCCCATGAAGGCCAGGAAGGCGCCGAAGTTCAGCAACTCGCCGGCGTGTTCGTAAGCGCTCCCTATGTAGTTCAGCGCCACTGCTCCGAGCCATGCTACCGCCCCGATGAGCAGAATGTTCCAGGTGGGCGTATTGGTCTTCGGGTCAAGATGGGCGAAGAAGCGGCGCGGAAGAACCCCATCCCGGCCCATGCCGAAGAGCAGCCGCGCGGCTCCCAGGCCGCCGGTGAGCGCGCTACCCAGAGCAGCCAGGATGAGAACCATGCCCATCGCCTCAAACAGCACCGGCCCGCCCACTCGATGGCAGACGTCCATGAACGCTGTCTCAAGATTGGGGAAGGTGTGCCAGTCAGGCCAAATGCGCTGGCCAAGATAGATCTGGGCTCCGCTCAGCAGACCGGTGAAGATGCACACCAGCACGGTGGCCAGCAGGACGTTGCGGCGGGGATTCTTCACCTCTTCGGAAAGAGTCGTGATGCCGTCAAAGCCGATGTAGGTGAGAGCGGCGAATGAGGTGGCTCCCCAGACACGGCGGATGTCAAAGGTCCTGGGATCATAAAACGGCGTCACGGAGAAGAGCGCAGGCCAGCGCCCATGGTGGAAAAGATAGTACACCCCGAGCAAGAAGAAGGCGGCGATGACCATGCACATGGCCACCAGCAAGAGCTTGTTGAGACGTGCCGAAGAGCGGATGCCGACCAGGTTGAGCGCCGTGACGAACACGCTGACGGCCAGGGCTGTGATGGGAAAGGGAATCGCGGTGACGTAGCGGCTATGCAGGGCGACCGAGATCCATACCACGTTGATGAGCGGCTGCAGAATGTAGTCCAGCAGCATCGCCCAGCCGATGAGGAAGCCGAGATGCGGATTGATGGCTCGCCCCACATAGGTGTAGGCCGAGCCCGCCGAGGGATAGACGGCGGCCATGCGGCCATAGCTGACGGCGGTGATCACCATGGCCAGCATGGCCAGCAGGATGGTGGTGACGGTATGGCCGTTGGAGAGCTTCTGCGCCACGCCAAACAGCGGGATGCCGGCGACCGGCTGAATTAGCACCATTCCGTAGAAGATCAGGTCCCAGAGCGTCAGAACCTGGCGCAGATGGGCTGGGGAGTCATGCGGGGAGAGCGCTGGCATGGTTTTCGTCTGGTCTCCTCTCAGGAGTGGCTGCCGCTAGCCTGTTTCTGTGAGTTCGAGCCGGCCGCTGCGGCAGCCGGCGTCAGGGTTTGCGGGGTGATGTTCCAGCCATCGATGCGGATGACGGAAGAAGAAGGAGCATCGGAGGGCAGCAGAGCCGTCAGCGTCCTGGACTCGCCGGGAGACAGTTCGATCCAGTTGTCCGACCAGAGAACGGGAGCAACCAGAGCGCCGGACGAGGTGCGAACCGCGGCCCGAATCTGGAAGGCCAGCGTCGAGGAAGTGTTGTGCAGATGCAGCCGGATCTGCCTGCCGCTGGAGGTCTTCGTAATCTCTGCCTGGGCATGGAGCGTGGCCGGCGGAAGGTGGGTCAGAGCGTGGAGGTCAGGGAAGAACTGCGCCGGAGTGAAGGTGTACTCCGTTGCATCCCAGGCGAAGATAGCAGGTGTGTAGGGTACCCAGTAAAAGTTGCGGCTGAGGATTTGGCCGTTGGCGCCGGCCAGCGTCAAGTCGATGAAGAAGAGCCTGTGCACGCCATTGAAGAGTGCGGCGGGAAGATGGATCACCTGCTGTGCGCTGTCCGAGGGGGAGTGAACGGTGGCGCTGGTTTGAAAAAGTTCGTTCCAGTGGACATCGTGAACGTCTACCGTAGCTTGCAGCCCATCCGCTCGTTTGTAGGTGCTGTTGACCACAACGATGGAGTGGTCGTCATAGGAGTATTGGATGTGCAACGGCTCGCAGGCCTGCTTCACGCCGAAGTATCCGCCATCCGCCTCCAGGTTGTAGTCGTAGAGGTGCCAGATCATTGAGGGCCAGGCGTTGTTGAGCATCCATTGAATCACCCCAGTGGAGTAGTACTTGTTGCGGGAGTACGCCTCGAACATAGCTCGTTCCGAGGCGTAGGCCATCGTATTCGCCATGCGGGTATACTCCGCCGCCGAGTCGGGCTTGGCATAGATGGCGGTCATTGCCGAGTCCAGATCCTTCAGCGTCGTGAATCCTCCGCCGCCCATGTGCAGGCTCCAGTCCGCCGAAGCCGGCCAGGCATCGGGATCGGGGAGAAACGCAGCGCGGCTGGCGCGGGATGGGATATCGGGTCCCGGACCGGTCTCGGTGTTATATCCCCGCGCGCCGCCAAAGCGCTCGGAGAAGTACCAGTAACTGGGTTCCACGTAATCATAGGGGCCAGTCATCTTG
>JAKART010000206.1 GCA_021819255.1 Acidobacteriota bacterium | reverse complement strand
GATGGGTGTACGGGAGCGGGCGTTCAGTGGCGTTTTCATTGAGGAAAACGCCCACAGGAGTCGTTCCCCTTGCTTACACCTTCAGGGAAAATGGTCTAGCCCTTGCCCTCCAAGGGCCAGGTCAGCCGGTCGACCGAGAAGATGTCCCGGGTGGTGCAGTAACCGCCGGCGCCGTGCATCCTCCCGATCAGCCGCAACTGGGCGGGATCAATGCGCAGATGCTCCAGATTCGCAAAGGCTGACTCCCGCACATGCACATACAACACACGCCCCAGCGCAATCGTCCCACTTCCGCCGGGCTCAATCACCTCAAATATCTTGCACTCCAGCCCCACCGGCGATCCCGCAATCCGAGGCACGTCCACCACCACACTCTTGGCCAGATCCAGCCCCGCCAGCTTGGTCTCATCGACCCCGCGCGGAGCATTGGCCGCCGTTACGTTCATCGCCTGCGCCAGGTCCTCTGGCACCAGGTTCACCACAAACTCGCCGTTGGTCCTGATATTGGCCAGCGTGTCCTTGCCCTCCCGGTCTGGCGCGGCGGAAAAGCCAATGGCCACCAGCGGAGGGTCGGCGGACAGAATGTTGAAGAATGAAAAAGGCGCCGCATTCAGACGGCCTTCCCCATCCCGGCTCACCACCCAGGCAATGGGACGAGGCAAAATCACCGAGGCCAGAAGTTTGTAGACATCCGGCTTCGGCATCTCCATCAGGTCAAAGTGAGCAAACCCATTCTTCACGACGTAACTCATGCAAAATCTCCTGTCTTCGTGCTGGTTGGCTTCCGAGCTTGCTTCATTCGGCGGGGCCGGTTTCCGTCACCACCGGCTTGCCCTTGTCATTCCAGGCCACAAACGCCGCGGGAACCTGGTGGTCGTGGGTAAACAACACCAACCACTGCTCCGGAATCGCCCTCGCCCAGAATCGCTTGCGCTCCTGAATACAGGTTAATGGATCCAGGTCATAGCCCATCACCCAGGTAGCGTCCAGATGATGGTGAGTAGGCACCAGGTCGCTGACGTAACATGCATGGCGGACCGCTCCGCCGTGCGCCTTTGCCTCGATATGAACTCCCAGCAGGCTTGAGGTATGGCCGGGCAGATTCTCCACCGTCACGCCCGGCACGATCCGCAGCTCGGTCTGAATGCGCAGCGGAGGCAGCGTCTTGCCGGCCTCCGGCTTGAACCTAGGATCCTCTGGAGTAAAACCACCCCGTCCGCCGGGATCGATCAGCGTAAGCTGTCCGGTCTCAATCAGCGGGTCATAGTTTGGCCATCGATAGCTCACCCGGTCTCGCTCCAGTTGCAGGCGTCCGTGCGCGAGTTCGCCGGCCGGAGCAAAGTAGCGCGCGTTGGGGAAGGTCGGACGCGAGGCTCCATCGGCTTCCAGCGTGGTATTCCATCCGCAGTGGTCAAAGTGCAGATGGGTGTTCACCACGTGGGTGACCTCTTCCACGCGCACCCCCGCTGCCGCCAAGGAGGCCGGCAGGCGTTCCTGATTCTGGTGAATTTCACGCAGCTTGGCTGGCTGCTTGTTCCCGATGCCGGTCTCAATCAGGACCACGGCCGCGCCGGTTCTCACCACCACGGTGTTCAGCCCCAGCAAGATGCGATTCTGCTCATCGGCGGGCGTGCGCTTCTCCCACATCGGCTTGGGCACCACGCCAAACATCGCCCCGCCATCCAGCATGTAGGTTCCATCGCTGCAGATGATCAGCTCCAAATCTCCCAGCGGCCGCCGCAGCCGCACCAGTTCATCGTCTTGTTTTGTAAATGCCGGATGCATTGAGCGAGTATACGTCGCACGCCAGGCCGCCGGCGGCTTCGGGAAGACCCATAATCGCCCGGCGACTTGGCCCCTCGCGCGGCTACGGCGCCTTGGTCGCTCTCATCGCCCGATCGTGAGCCGGCTCGCCTTCCGGCATCAGCACACGGGGTGTCTGGGCGATCATCTCCATGGCCGCAGGTCCGGCGGCCCCCAACGCCACCGAAGCAGGCTCTTTAGCCCGAGGGGGCGCCCCACTCCCCGCCGGCACCGCCTCCGGCGACGTCTGCTTCATCTGGAAGCAGGAGCGGCAGAGCACCGGGCGCCCCTGCGTGGGCTTGAACGGCACGGTGGTTTCAATTCCGCATGCCGAACATGTCGTCCGCGTCTCAGTTCGTGAGAAGGGCAAAACCGGCGTTCCGCTGCCAGCCACTACCCGGCCCACACCGGCCCGCTTCGCCTTGCAAAGCTTACAGCGCTTGGGGTCGTTTTTGAATTGCTTGTCGTAGAAGAAAATCTGTTCCCCGGCAGTGAACATGAAATCCTGTCCACAGTCGGAGCACTTCAGCAATCGATCGACGAATTGCATTGCGGCTTCTCCCATCCTGCGGGATTGGGATGAATCGCAGCCGGAACCATCAAACCATCAATGGATGAAGCGTCTTCTGGGAATGGCCGCAGACCCCCTGCCAACAGCAGGGGGGTCACTTCGTGAGGAGAGCGCCACGAAGGATGGGTATCTCCGGGACAGGCAAAGACGCCTCGAACGGTGGATGCGTTCAAACCTGGATTGATCTGCTACAAGGGCCCGGTGGTGCCGCCGCAAGTTCTCTCACCAAACTCCGAGGAGCCTGCGGCATTCGACGGGAGACGGATGGCCAAGACCGGCATCCGCTCCCCGTCGAGCCTCTCTTCCCTGCTCAGCTCAAGACGCCGATTGCCGCACCAGATCGACTCTGGCGGAACATGCCCTCAGCATCTCTTTTCCTGACGGCTCCCAACCAATGAACTTCGCCGGAGCAAATCGGAGTTCCCGACCTGCTGCGAACCATCTACCTGTTCGCATCCGATCCGCTTCTCCGTTTCGCCTCGCCGTGGTTGGGGGCCCTGACCGGTGAAATCGCCGGCCAGGGCGCTTTTGGTTGAAACACTCTGGCTTACTCTTGCTCTTTGCGCACCTTCTTGCGGTTCCGCTTGCGCGCCAGCGCCTCTTTCACACGCTTCTTTTCGCCGGGTTTCAGGTAAAAGGAGTGACGCTTGACCTCTTTGATGATGTCTTCGGTCTGCACCTTCCGCTTGAAACGGCGAAGAGCATTCTCCAAGGGCTCGCCCTCTTGAACACGTACCTCTGCCAAGATGGAATACACCTCCCGACCTGCCCAGACGGCTATCTCATCAGCATAGCCCCTCTCTCTGCTTTTGGCACAGGAAAATCTCCATCTGCCAACGCTTTCGCCCCAGTCGACAGATCGCCTCCTCAGCGGAACGAAGCGTTCCACTCCGATGAGGAGCTCCGGTTCAAGCACTCTGGCCCGTCTTCCAAGCTGGGGTTCACGCAGCACCCGCCTGCGGACGGCAGATGGTTGTTCAGGCGGCTCAAGCGAGCCCGAAGGTTCCCCGCGGGGCCGCGCGGCGAGGAGCTATTCTCAGCCACCCGCAAGGATTGCTCGAAAAGAGCCTTTTATACTCATCCTCATGGTCCGTCCTTATCGTGGTGTCTGGCCCACGATCGCCCCTGGCTGCTACATCGACCCCTCGGCTCAGCTCATCGGCGACGTTCATCTCGGTCCTCGCTCTTCCCTGTGGCCCAACGCCGTAGTCCGCGGCGACGTTCACCTCATCCGCATCGGCGCCAACACCAACATCCAGGACTGCGCCGTCCTGCACGGTATGCGCAACCTTCATCCGGTTCTGATCGGCGATCGCGTCAGCATCGGCCACAACGCCACGGTCCACGGCTGCACCGTTGCTGACGACGTCCTGATCGGCATCGGCGCCATTGTCCTGAATGGAGCTCATATCGGCTCAGGCAGCATCATTGCGGCCGGCGCCCTGGTTCAAGAGGGCGCCACCATCCCCCCAAACTCCCTTGTCGCCGGCGTGCCCGGCAAGATCCGCCGCTCCACCACCCCGGCCGACATCGCCCTCATCCAGTCCACCGCCAACAACTACCTGGACTACATCCTCGCCCATCAGGCCGAACCGGCTGTCTGACCTTGCGGCGGCTTCCCTTGCGGCGGCTTCCCTTACGGCTTAGGATCCATCCCACGGCGCGAGGTTCATGGTGGAGCCTTCCAGAGCCTGCGGCTCTCACCTCCGGCCTGCATCAGCCGCATGGAGAAACTGCGCCACCTGAGCGCCGATCACCGGTTCGCTCAAGCGGTCTCTCCAAAACGCCAGCCCGGCCCGGCGATAGCGCTCCAGCGCATCCAGATCGCGGGCATATCGTTTCATCAACTCGGGAAGCACCTTCCAATGGTCCACCTGGATCACAGGAGCATCCTTCAGAAAAGGCTCTTCCGGCAGCATATTGGTCATCACCAGGCAGCCGGCTCGCAATCCTTCGTACATGCGGAAGGTTTCGTCTACGGTGCCCCGCGGCGCCAGGCAGACCCGAGTGTTCATCATCCGCTGGGAGTAACTGTTGAACAACGGTGTCTTCGGGCCATCATGACCGCCCGAAATGTCAGCCATCTCGATCCGCCACTCCGAATTCTTCTTCAGCTCCAGCATCGCATCCCAAAGCTGTAGCCGGGACTGGGTCTTGGAGTCGGAAGTCCAGTGCCGATAGTCGAGCCACGGAGTCCGGGTTCGCAATTCCCCGGTAAAAAACGCATCCAGATTGCGCTCCGCCATGGGGATCTGCGGCAGCTCCTCCTGGCTGTGATAACCCAGCGGAATGGTCAGCACACTCGGGGAGTTGTGAATGCGCGCCGGCCAATCCGCCGGCGGAGAGCTGACGTGGTATCGGGAGCGCCAATGGGTCACGTGATCCCGAACATACTGGAAGCAGAGCACGGCCTCATACTTGTTGATCCCAAGACGCGGATGAAAGCCCAGAAAAGGCCTGTCACGAAGGCAACGAATCACCCCACGCACATGTCTCGCATAGCGGGGAATCTTGCATCGCTCCTCCTGCCACAACACCGCAACGACGTGATTCCCATACTCCGGCAGCTCATTGGGATTTTTGGTGAGGTAAAACCGCAACCTCTCCCCCTCCAAGCGCTTCGCTGCCTCCGCCAGCACCTTCAGCGGATACCTCCACTCCGCGTTCATCGTCTCGTCGCGTTCCGGCCCAGGTGGCAACTCAACCCGCGGCCCGTGCATTGGGCCTCGCCAGCGGAAATACTCAGGCTCAACCGCGGCCGTTGCGCGATTC
>JAKART010000205.1:3306-5150 GCA_021819255.1 Acidobacteriota bacterium | reverse complement strand
TCCGATCGTCACTGACAACCACAGCACCGATGGCACCTTTGCGCTTTTACGGGAGGCCGCGGCACGGGATCCCCGCATTCGCGTCTTCCGTCTCTCCCGAAACTTTGGATTCCAGCGATCGATCCTTACCGGCTACATGCGATGCCGAGGCGATGCAGCGATCCAGCTCGACGTGGATCTGCAAGACCCTCCGGAGCTCATCGCTCTCTTCCTGGACCACTGGCAAGCGGGCGCCGACGTCGTCTACGGCGTTCGCGTGGAGCGATCCGAGGGCCGTGTCATCACCTATACCCGCCGCCTGTTTTACCGCCTCATCGATCTGCTCAGTGAAGACAAGCTCCCGGTGGATGCGGGAGACTTTCGCCTGATCAGCCGCCGGGTCATCGACATCCTATGCGCCTACCGCGATGCGAACCCTTATCTCCGCGGCACCATCGCCACGCTGGGATTCGAGCAGGTCGGAGTCCCTTATGCCCGCGGCGCGCGCGTCTTTGGCGAGAGCAAATTTCCCTTTTCCAAGTTGCTTTCGCTGGCCCTGGATGGCATTCTGAACCACTCCACGGTGCCTCTGCGCCTGGCGACGTACTTCGGCCTGGCCACCTCGGTGTTCACGGTGATTCTTATGCTCTTCTACGCCATCGGCCGCCTCGTCCTCCAGGCCCATTGGCCGGCCGGGTTCACCACCCTGGCCGCGCTCGTTCTCTTGTCGATCAGCATCAATGCCATGCTACTCGGCATCATCGGTGAGTATCTCGGCCGAATGTATCGCCAGGTCCGCGAGGCGCCGATATCCATCATCGAATCCGTGATCGACCATGCCCCGCAAGGCCGCCAGACATTCGAGAGCGATCCAGGCAGCCATCCGCTCGGCCGGGCCGCATCAGGCGGCAACCCTGGCTTATAATCGCCACATTCATGGATCTCGAAACAACCGGATGAAAGCTATCATTCTCGCTGGCGGCTATGGAACCAGAATCAGCGAAGAGACCGCGCTTCGCCCCAAGCCGATGATCGAAATCGGCGGCCTGCCTATACTCTGGCACATTCTCAAGCTGTACTCCGTTCACGGCATCAACGACTTCATCATCTGCTGCGGTTACAAGGGCTACGTCATCAAGGAGTACTTCGCCAACTACTTCCTGCACACCTCAGACGTCACCTTTGACATGGCCGCCAACAAAATGACCGTCCACAACTCCGTGGCCGAGCCCTGGCGTGTCACGCTCATTGACACCGGCGAGACGACGGGAACCGCTGGGCGTCTCAAGAGAGTTGCAAAGTTCGTCGCGGATGACGAGTGCTTCTGCATGACCTACGGAGACGGTCTAGCCGATGTGGACATCACCGCCTCCATCGCCTTTCACAAGGCGCACGGCAAGAGCGTCACCATGACCAGCATCCAGCCTCCGGCGCGTTTTGGCGCGCTCGCGCTGGAAGGCAGCGCCGTCCGCTCCTTCCTTGAGAAGCCGACCGACGAGGGCGGCTGGATCAATGGCGGCTTCTTCGTTCTCAAGCCGGACATCTTTACGGACATCACCGACGACTCGCAGATGTTTGAGCAGGAACCCATCCGTGCTCTGGTGGCTCGCGGGCAGGTCCAGGCCTTCTTCCATAACGGCTTCTGGAAGGCCATGGACACCCTCCGGGACCGCCAGCAATTCGAGCAGCTCTGGAGTACAGGAAAGGCTCCCTGGAAGACATGGTAGACCCAGCAGACCTCGCCTCCGGCTCCACCCCGCCAGCCTTCTCCTGGCGGGGGCGAAGAGTCTTTCTCACCGGACACACCGGCTTCAAAGGCGGCTGGCTGGCCCTTTGGCTCGCTCAACTCGGAGCCACCGTGCGCG
>JAKART010000205.1:0-3296 GCA_021819255.1 Acidobacteriota bacterium | reverse complement strand
CCGATCTGCTCTGGATCCGCCTACCCAGCCCAGCCTCTTCACCGCCGCGCGCGTCGGTGCGGCGGTTGAAGACATCCGTGGCGACATCCGCGACTCTGTAGCTCTGGAGCACGCCATGCATGCGTTCGCTCCCGAGGTCGTCTTCCATCTTGCCGCGCAGCCTCTTGTCCGGCTCTCCTACCAGGACCCCATCGGCACCTTTGAGACCAACGTCCTCGGCACCGCACGTGTGCTCGACGCCGTCCGCCGTGCGCCCAGCGTCGCCGCGGTCGTCTCCGTCACCACCGACAAATGCTATGAGAACAAGGAGTGGATCTGGCCCTACCGGGAGAACGACCCCCTGGGGGGCTATGATCCCTACTCCAGCAGCAAAGCCTGCGCCGAGCTCGTCAGCGCCGCCTTCCGCCAGTCCTACTTCTCTGTTGCCGGGCCAGGCCAGCCGCAGGGCCATGGCGTCGCCTTGGCCACCGCTCGGGCCGGCAACGTCATCGGCGGCGGCGACTGGTCCACGGATCGCCTGCTCCCCGACCTCATCCTCGGCTTCCTCTCCGGCCAGCCTGTTCGCATCCGACATCCCCACGCCATCCGTCCCTGGCAACACGTCCTCGATCCGCTCTACGGCTACATCCTGCTGGCTGAAAAACTGCTCACCCCCGACCGCGATCAGGCCGCGCGCTTCGCCACCGCCTACAACTTCGGACCCTCCGGCGAGGATGCCCAGCCGGTCGGCTGGATCGCCGAGCAGATGGCCACCCTGTGGGGAGATGGCGCCTCTTGGCAGACCGATAACTCCCCCAGCCCTCACGAGGCCGGCTACCTCCGGCTTGACTCCAGCCGTGCCCGCGCCGACCTTGGCTGGGCTCCGCGGCTGCGCCTCCAGGAGGCTCTGGAACTGGTCGTCTTCTGGCATCGTGCATTTCACTCCGGCCAGGAGATGCAGGCGCTCACCCTTCAGCAGATTCGTCAGTACAGCGCCCTCGTCACTTGAGCCGCTAATCGGGGTAAGCCGGCTCAGGCGGGGCTCCTGGCGAGCGCTTGCTATGCTGATCACAGTTCTCACGAGACCTCTGCGTCGTCCTCGCAGCGCAGAACTTTCTCCCCCTCCGGAGGCTGATTGCAACTCGTCCGCCGTCTTCGCCTTCCCGCTGTCGTCTGCTCCCTGGCCGTTTTAGTCTGCGAACTCCTCAGCCGCCCCTACGCAGCCATGGGTATTGCCGATGATGGACCGTACAGTCTTGTGGCCAGGAGCCTGGCTACCACCGGCCACATCCGCTACAACGGCTGGTCCGCGGCGATGCTGGGCTGGCATCTCTACCTGGGCGCGGCTTTCATCAAGCTTTTCGGCTTCTCCTTCACCACCGTTCGCATGAGCACGCTGCTCGTTTCCGTGCTGACGGCCTTTCTCCTCCAGCGCACGCTGGTTCGCGCTGGCGTTACAGAGCGCAACGCCACCATTGGCACGCTGGCCCTGGTGCTCTCCCCGCTCTACCTGATGCTCTCGGTCACGTACATGACGGACATTTCGGGCCTGTTCGCCGTAGTGCTCTGTCTTTATGGCTGCCTGCGCGCCCTTCAGCCCCCCACTGATCGCGCCACCATCGCATGGCTCTGTTTCGCGGTCTTCACCAACGCCGTTCTCGGAACCTCCCGCCAGATCGCCTGGCTCGGCGTCCTCGTCATGGTTCCCTCCGCTTTGTACCTGCTGCGCTTCCGGCGGCGCGTCCTTTTGGTCGGCGATCTGCTCACGGCGGCCGGCGCCCTCTGCATCCTGGCCTGTTTGATTTGGCTCAGCCGTCAGCCCTATACCTTGCCTGAGCACCTCCCGCCCAAGACATTTCCGGTCGGCGATCTTCTGATGGTATTGCCCTACACTCTCGCCGACCTTCCCTATCTGCTGCTTCCAATCACTGTGCTGTTCTTCCCCGAGATTCGCTGCCTTCGCTCCCGGACCTTGGCTGCTGCCGCACTGTTCCTGGCAGGCTATATCTTCCTCGCCACCTATCCGAGCCATCTCCGCGGCGACTTTCAACTGTTTCCGTTGCCCTCATCTCTAAGTTTGGGCGAATGGAACAACGTGATAGGGATGTTTGCCTACGCTCTCCTCAAAGGACAGCCGCCGATCGTGATCGGCAAGTTTGCTCAGGTATTGCTCACCGTCGCCACCTTCGGCGCAATGCTTGGCCTGGCTGCCTCATCGCGCCCGAGCAGCCGGGGCTCGCTGGCCGCGAAGACCGCCATCTCCTGGAGGCAGCTGGGCGTTTTGCTCCTCCCGTTTTTCCTGGCCTACCTCCTTCTTCTGATTCCAAGAGCCGCAACTTATGGACTGCGCGACCGCTACCTCCTGGAGCTGCTCGTCGTCGTTTTGCTCTTTGTATTGCGCTATTACCAGGATCGAGTCCACCCGCAGCTTCCAGCGGTTACGGTCCCCCTGGTCGCTGTCGTTGCGGTCTACAGCCTTGTGATGACCCACAACATGTTTTCGCTGTACCGCGCCCGGGTGGCGATCGCCAACGAGCTGGTCGCAGCCGGCGTTCCTGACACTGAAGTCGACAACGGATGGGAGTACAACTTCGTGGTGCAGATCCGTCACGCCGGATATATCAACGAGTCTCACATCGAGCTACCCGCGCATGCCTATGTCCCGCCCCCACCACTTCCAGCAGGCACGTGCCCCTTCAACAGCAGTGGCCAAACTCCCAGCATCCGGCCGCTCTACGGCATCTCATTTGACCCCAACGCCTGCTACGGTCCCGCTCCCTTTGCGCCGGTCCACTACTCCCGTTGGCCTTACCGCACCCCGGGAGCTCTGTACGTCGTCCGCTATCTGCCGCCTAGGACCTAACCAACTCCTACTCTGCTAGTCTGAAGTCCGCTTCTGCCGGCAAAACGCGCTCGCTCCTTGCTGAGCATCACGAGCCATGAACCACAAACCTTCTCGGAGGCCCTTTGCAACTCGTCCGAAGGTTCCGTCTACCTGCTCTCTTCTGTGCCCTGGCTGTCCTTTTTTGCGCCCTCATCAGCCGCCCCTATGCCAACATGGGCATCTGCGACGATGGACCGTATAGCCTCGTCGCCAAAAACCTGGCTGCCACCGGACATATCCACTACAACGGCTGGTCGGCGGCGATGCTGGGCGGGCAACTCTACCTGGGTGCTGCCTTCATCAAGCTCTTTGGCTTCTCCTTTACCACCGTGCGCATGAGTACCCTGCTGATGGCCGTGATCATGGCATGGCTGCTGCAGCGCACGCTGGTTCGCGCCGGCGTTCAGGAGCGCAATGCCACCATTGGCAAGAT
>JAKART010000204.1 GCA_021819255.1 Acidobacteriota bacterium | reverse complement strand
TCCGATCTCAGAGTGGCCGTTCAGATTCCTTGTGATCTCCCCATGGTGCAGTGCGCCACCTGCGCCGACTGCATGTACTCTGGAATCATCGAGGAGCAATGCAAGCATACGCAGTCATGGACGGTGGAGGCGTAAAGGGCGCCGCGTTGGCAGGATGCTTGCATGCGGCCACGAATGACGGAATCGAGTTCATCGGATTTGGGGGTTCTTCAGCCGGAAGCATCGTCTCACTCTTGGCTTGTGTCGGGTACTCCGGCCAGGAGCTGTGCCGGCTGATGACGACCGAGCTGAAGTTAAGTGAAGTGCTGAGGTCGGTAAGAGCCCCTCTTGATCGTTTGCAGCAACTGCCTGCGGATCTGGCAAAGCTCAACCTGTGGAACGTCTTCCCCACCCTGGCCAAATACCGGGCCACAAGCAAAGCGCTGCAGAGAGACCTGGGATTGACCGGGTGTGAAGACTTCGAGGCGGCGCTTCTCGATCTTGTGCGAGCCAAGCTTGGAGCCGACATCCGGAAGGATTTCACTTTTTCTGATCTCAGGGCGCGCAACCTTCGCCCTCTCAAAGTGGTCGCGTCCGATCTCTCCAGCCGCCGGCCTGTGGTCTTCTCCGCGGTCGATGAGGACGCCCCGGTGCTGAGCGCGGTCCGAGGATCGATGAGTTACCCATTTGTCTTCAAGCCCTTGCTGCACAACAAGCGCCGCTTCGTCGATGGTGGACTTTGCAGCAATCTGCCGGCATTCGTCTTCGACAAGGAGCGCACTCAAGATCGGCGACCGCTCATCGCGTTCGACCTCGTCTCCCCGTCTAACGAGCCTCCCGCTCAATATGGGATGGGAGAGTTCGTCGCAGACCTTCTCGAAACGGCGCTGGAGGCTGGTGATTATCTGCGTCGGCAGTCGAAGGACTTTTACCGCGTCGAGATCCCGATGCCTAAGGGCATCGGAACGCTCGAATTCGATATCTCGGATGAAAAGCTCTGGTCCCTAGTGAACATTGGATACAAGAGCACCTCCCAATTCATCTCTTTGGAACTGGCTTCGTGGAAACAGGCGCAGAACCTGGTGGAGCGTCTCCAGGCGCTTTATGCCCCAGCGGAAGAGGTTCGTTTTCTCTTGCAGCGTTTTACCGATAACCTTCGCAGCACGTTGGGAATCACTTCCGTACGGGCTTCCATCATGTTGCCTACGGGCCGGGGCACCCGCGTCGTCGTTTATCAGGTAGGAATGGATGCCGATCCGGATCAAGACCTTGAGATCGAACAAGATGCAGGATGCAGCGGGCAATGCTGGGTGGATGGGGAGCCGGCCTATGCAGACTTGGAGGAGGCAGCCGCCGATCCTGCGTCGTTCGGATTGACGCCCCTGCAGCAGGCCAAGGTACGCCCGGATCGGAAGGCAATGCTCAGCGTACCCGTTTTTGATAGGATCTCTGTAGGGGAACGGGACAACCCGGGTCCTCCTTTGCTTGGGGTGTTGTCTTTCGATACGGACCTGACGCTTGCTCAACTAGGCTGGACCGTGGAAGACGGAATCGCATCCAATAGCCTGGAGCAAGCAATTCAGATCAGTGCAGGCTGGTCGGGCATAATAACGAAAGTTCTGAGATAAGGGGGCCCTATGACACTCAATCCGAGCCTGAATCGTTCAGCTCAGCAGCCGATGCGAGTTGAGAAGTCGACGACCAACGGCGTGTTTCGCGTCAAAGACGCCTACTCAGGAAGCTACGAGTATTTTAAGGGTCGTCCGCTTCCAAAGGTGGAGTCGCCCAAGGAAAGCTCTTCCAAGTAGCCCGGTGAATCTCGGAGTTCGCCAAAAGTCCCACACAAGAGGCCGACGTTCGTCGGCCTCTTTCACTTGGCGCGCCTCAGAAAGGATCCCTGGTCACTCCCACTCTTTGAACGGTTCCCACACGCCTTTAGTTTTGAACGGAGACCCTTCCCGGCCGGCAAGCTGCCACAGCGTGTCAGCGAGCGGCAGCAACGTCTTGCGATAGGGACGCTCTTCGGGTTCATTGACGTCGACATAGACCTCGGCCGACACAAAGGTATTCCGGCGTGTCGTCGTCGCGTGAGGATTAAAATGCATGAGGCTCACATAGAAGGGTTTGCCGGAGATTCCGACAAGGGACAAGCCCAGATACAGCGGCTCCGTTCTCCCCTGCGAGCGTAAGCGCGTGACAGCGTCCTGATAGCACGAGACCATCTGTCGTTCTATCTCTTGGCCGAAGATCGACGTGTGTTCTCGGTCGATCGGCCTCCGACCCGAACATTGCGCATCGGCATATTCGATAATGCCGGAGCGAAAGACCTGTGTGTAGCCGTATACGGCGCTCCCCGCTTGCCCAAGCGCAAGGAAGCCGTCCGCGTTGTAGCGTGTGCTGCTGATACCTTTGGGGACATAGATGCGACGCTGGTCCTCTTCAGAGAGCTTCCAGCTTTCCCGAAGGATACTGCTGGAGAAGGCGGATGCTGGAATCACATGAAACAGCGTCTTGACGTCTCCGGACAGCGAAACAGGACCGCGGTCGCGGGCGATCAATGCCACGCGCTTCATACGCCAGCGCCGAATCGTCTCTCCCAGCTCTCTCTGCCCTGAGAAGGCTCTGCTGATCTCATCCACGCTCATCGGATATTTTCCTGTGGCTGTACGTCCGAAGAATTTGTTTACGCCGCCGATCGTGACCATATGTGGCCGGTTCCAACTGTTCGGGACCCGAATCACCACAACATCCCCGCCGGGGCAGTTCACTGCTTGCATCACGATGCCGGAGATTCTCGGCTCGATGCCGTCTCGGATTAGATTTGCAAGGCGGTCAATCTCTGGCTGCGGATTCGAGAGCTTTACGCCAGAAGCTCTCTCTGCAATCCCTGTAGCCTGCCCGCCTTCGCCGCGGCGGTCCACGATGCCGTAAACAAGATCCCCGCCGCCCGAATTTGCCATTGCAGCGATGTCATAGAGGAATTCTCGCTTCTCTTCACTTTGGCCGCTTGGCAGTTGTTGTTTATACTCAAGCGTTTGACTCTCTGCAACTTCGGAGTCGATAAGGCTCTGAATATGGCTGGGATTTAGATCCTGAAGGTTGATTGGGAGCATTTCTCAGTTACCCTGCCCAATTGTACGGAAGCGCGGGGACGCCCCTGCGGTCCTGGAAACCATCGCCGCAGAGAAAGCCGCGTGCGGGCTCCCTTTTGAGCGGAAGAAAGATCTCTGGCTTGCGCTACGCTGCTGACGCTCACGTTAGGTTTAGGCCGAAGGGCGGAAGGAGTCACGCGCCGTTCGATAGCCACCACTTGTCGCTCAGCCCCAGGCGCAGGGCGCCGTGTCGCAATCCATCTCCGGTTCCGGCAGCGAGCCGGGGTGGGCGCCGTGCGCTTCTGAATCAGCATCCGCGCTGCCACCCTGCGGACCAACCTCGGCCCGCTCGGCGAAGAATGCCTCCACCCTGTCCATCACCTCAGCGGCGCGCCGAGCCTCGAAGATCTCTCTTCGCAGCGTGGCTCCGCCCGGAATGCCGTGGGTAAACCAGCTCGCAAACTGCTTCATGCGTCCAATGGCATCGCGTTGCGCGCTCTCATGGTTGCGCTTCAGCCGCTTCTCCAGCTCCGTCTCCGCCGGGCCGTGAACCTCCGGATGCTCGGCCAGTTCCGCCATCAGGCGGTCAAAGTAGCCGCGGATCATGCGATAGCGGTCCATCTCCGTGGGCCGGTCATACACGCCCACGCCGGTCTGCCGGCGGGAGAGCGTGTACTGCGCAATCTGGCGAAAGATCCACGGATTGGCCGGGGCCGCGCGGCCGATCATCACCGCGTCGCAGCCGGTGGCCTCCACCATGGCGGCCGCGTCCTCCGGCGTGCGTATGTCGCCGTTGCCGATCACCGGGATGCGGACGGCGTCCTTCACTGCGGCGATCCACTCCCAGCGCGCGCTGCCGCTGTAGCCCTGTTCGCGGGTCCGGGCGTGCAGCGCCACAGCGTTCAGCCCGCAGTCCTCGGCCATCTTCGCCAGCTCCACGCAGACGATGCTGGCGTCGCTCCAGCCCATGCGGAACTTCACCGTGAAGGGGATGGAAACGGTCTTGCGAATCTCGGCAAAGATCTCGCCGATGCGCGGCAGGTCGCGCAGCAATCCGCTGCCTCCGTTGCAACGGACCACGCGCTTGGCCGGGCAGCCCAGGTTCAGATCCACCAGATCGAAGCCCGCATCCTGGCAGATCCGCGCGGACTCGGCCAGCGTGGCCGGGTTGGACCCGAACAGTTGCGCTGAGATGGGATGCTCGTCCTCGTAGTAGGTCAGATAGCGCTGCCGCTTGCTCTCGCGCATCCGGCTCAAGCCGTCGGCGGAGGTGAACTCGGTCATGATCAGGCCGCAGCCGGAGACCTCATTGCTGGTCTCCGCATCCACGTCCGGGGTCGCCTGCGCAGCCCCCGGCATCATTCGCGCAGACGTCTGGGCCACGCCAGCCGGCTGCGCACCGTCTTGCGGCTGTGAAGCAGCCGCAGGCTGGACTGGCTGTGTGAACAACGACGCGTTCTTGATGAACCGACGGAAGACCGTGTCCGTGACGCCGGCCATCGGAGCCAGCACCGTAGCCGGGGCCACGCGCACGCCGCCGATCCATACCTCGGCGGGCACGCCGGCCTGCGGCGCGGCGAAGCGCGTCGCAACATCCTCCGGATTGTCCCAGATCTTCTTCATTGCGGCGTCCTGCTTTCGGCCACTGTCTTGGCCATTTCCACTGAAACGTCTGTCTCTCGGAGTCTATTTCTGGCTTCGCGGGCGGCTTCGCTGGTTGACCGCGGCTCATCGCTCTTGAGCACTTCAGCCGAACAAGAAAGGCCTCCGCTTCTCCGCGGAGGCCTTCCGTTTTGGTCCTCTCAGGGTTACTTCGCAGCCGCTGCGGCCTTTTTGGAATCGGCGGCGGCGTACTTCCGGCGGAACCGCTCCACGCGGCCGGCGGTGTCCACCAGCTTCTGCTTGCCGGTAAAGAAGGGGTGGCAGGCAGCGCAGATTTCAAGCACAATGGGACCCTTGTGGGTGGAACGGGTGTCGAACTGGTTTCCGCAGGCGCACTTGACGTGCGTGGCTTCGTAGTGAGGATGAACTCCGGCCTTGGGCATCTGGTCTCTTTCTAGCAATCCCGCCGCAGAACGGTTCGCTTGCACGAGGCCATCAGAGCGAACCCCGGCTGAC
>JAKART010000002.1 GCA_021819255.1 Acidobacteriota bacterium | reverse complement strand
CGACGTTCCTGTCGGGCCCGCGAGGCGTTGCAGCCCCAAAATCCCAATAAAAGTTTGGCGCAATAACCGGCTGCAAGGAAGGACTCACCTGCGCCTGGTAAAAAGCAGCTCCCAGCTTGGGGCAGCGAAAGATATCGGCGACTCCGGGATATTTGATTCCTTGATAGGAGTTCTGCGGGCTGCCATATTCAAAGCCGCACCAGGCAATGACTCCGCAAAAGCGGGGATAGCCCAGAGCTTTGTCGTGCGCCTGGGCGTGATAGATCGCCTGCTTGGTCTGCGTGGCCACATCGCCGGCGCGGCGATAGACGTTTCCGAAGCCCCTGGCGGTGTACGTCCGCTGCCCGACCGTCTCTGACAACATATACGGAACTCCGGGGGGGGGAGGGAAGATCGCCAGCGTTCCATCAGGAGCCGCGTGGTAGTCATCCATGGAGAAGACATCCTCATGCCAGTCCGTCTGCCAGTTCGCAAAGGTGGTCATCGAGCCTGAATCCGGCCGAGAGTCGTCCAGAGACTTGGCCAGCGCCGTAGTCCTTTTGTACAGCGGCTGATTGTTGGCGGACTCATTCACCCTGACCCCCCAGATGATGATGGAAGGCCGGTTGCGGTCACGGATAATCATGTCTCCGACGTCCTGAACCACCTGGTCTTGAAACTCCGCATTGCCCAGATACCCCCATCCGGGCGTCTCCTCCCACACCATCATCCCAAGCTCGTCACAGGCATTCAGAAACGCCGGTGACTGCGGATAGTGCGAGCAGCGAACCACATTGCAATGGAAGTCCTTGCGCAGAATCTCAGCATCTCGCCGCATGGTTCGCGCCGGCATGGCATAACCTGCATAGGGATACAGCTCGTGCCTGTCCAGGCCAAACAGGCGTAAGCGGCGTCCATTGAGAAAGAATCCGTCTACGGTAAACTTCGCCTCGCGGAAGCCAATGCGAGTCTTGTAGCGATGGACCGGATGCCCTCCTTCGCTGAGCGTGATCACAACGCCGTAGAGCTTCGGGGAGTCGATGTCCCAGAGCTTTATCTCGTTGAGGTGCGTCAATGACAGCGCGGTCTTGCTCTTGCCGATCTCCGCGATCGCCATCTCCTTGCGGACGCTGGAAACGATCCGATCTCCATCCATCAGCTCCGCAGTCAATTCGGTCTTTCCGCCCGGCAGGCGGGCGGCATCCACGGAGCAGGTGATCTCCACGCGGCGGCCGGGACCAAGAACGTCCACTGGCTTTGCAAAGACGTCGTCAATATAGATCTGCGGGACCACGAAGAGGCTGGCGTCGCGAATCATTCCTCCGGGCAGATAATAGTCCACGGCGCGGGGGCCCTTCGGCGAACCTTCCGGCGGAACATTCAGATAGCGGGCATCCAGCATCACGTCAAGAAGGTTTTCGCCCGGCTGAAGAGCGTGCGTCAACTCTCGGGTAAAAGGAAGATAGCCCCCCTGGTGGCGCTCCAGGGGATGGCCGTTGATGGAAAGTTCCGCCGTCACCATCGCCGCATCAAACTTCACGAACACCCGGTTATGCCGGTAAGCGGCGGGCAACGAAAAGTGCCGCCGGTAAAGCCACACATGCTCCCATGAGGTTGGATCCCATTGGTCCCATGCCAGTCGGGTGACGCAATGCGGTAGCGTCACCTTGGTCAGCGACTTGTTTTCAGGGATCTGTACCCCACTCCCCTGCTCGATCGGCCCGCCAAAGAGCCAATCATGATTCATCTCAAACTCCGCCTGCTCTCCGCCCGAGATCGGAGCATCGGCAACTTCCTTTGGAGAGAGACACCAGATGGGCTTGCTTGCCAGCGCCAGGCTGCCGGTAGCACAGGTGCGTAGAAACCCGCGGCGTGTGACTTCTAACTCTTGGTCTGTTTTCATTGCAGCAGTTTGATCCCTTACGAACTTACCTACAAAACAGATCTAGCACTCCACAAAACAGATCGACCACTCCAGGCGCAAGCGAGTTCCTGCAGTAGCATCTCGTTGCGCCGCGAACGCGAAGTGGCCGCAACGTCCTTTCGTCGCAACACTCCGCTCTGTCTACCCTCGATGGCCGTCCCGCCATGGCCCCGAAACATCGCAGTGTCAGGACGCCTTGGATCATAGCCACGCGCGCATGCCCCTGTCAATCAATTGCTACCGATAGGAACCGTTTGAAGGCAGTCTGGGGAGAAAAAATCTGCAACTCTCTTGGCCGGCGACCGTTGCCGGAGGGTGACGCCAGAAGGTGACGCCAGAAGGTGACGCCAAAGGGTGACGCCAGAAGGTGAAAGGATCAGCAGCTAGTGCATCGCCGCCGCTACTCCTGGGATGCCGCGATGCCGGAAGCGAAGCGCGCCGCGGTCGACTGTCCACGGGTAACCGATGTTCAGGACGCTTCCGGCGCCCATCGGGTCGCCACGCAGGCGATTTTCACGGACGTTCCTGCAAGCGCAAGAGCGCGCCAACCGCTCAAATCAGCAGGCGGGAAGGCTCTCGGAGGGCCAAGAATGCGACGGGGTGGTCTTGCCGGTTCGGCCAACAGCGAATAGAGTCTTAAGTGTTTGTGGGCTTCCTGGAGCAACACCCTGCCTGAACGAGCCCTCAGGGACGCAAATCAAGTTTCGATTTCGTCAAGTTGATTCGACCAGAAATGCCATCTGCAACGATCCCCTGATCGTCCTGGAGAAAATTGTGGGTTCTAAGAGTTTCGGTTTTGTAATCGATCAGAATCGATGTATCGGCTGTCATGCCTGCACGGTGGCATGCAAGGAAGAGCACGAAGTCCCGGTCGGGGTCTTCCGCACCTGGGTGAAATCCGTGGAAAAGGGCGCGTTTCCTGATACCAGCCGCCACTTCGCCGTGTTGCGGTGCAACCATTGCGATGCGGCTCCCTGCGTCGAAATCTGTCCGACTGTGGCGTTGTTCCGGCGCTCCGACGGCATTGTGGACTTTGATAACGCGCGCTGCATCGGCTGCAAGAGTTGCATGCAGGCTTGCCCCTACGATGCGCTGTATCTAGACCCCACCTCCAACACGGCTGCCAAGTGCAACTTCTGCGCGCATCGCATCGAGGAGGAGTTGAAGCCGGCCTGCGTGGTTGTGTGTCCCACCCAGGCGATCGTCGCCGGCGACCTCGCCGATCCGGCCAGCAACGTCAGCAAGATCGTGGCGCGGGAGAAGGTTTCGGTTCGCAAGCCGCAAAAGGGCACTGAGCCCAAGCTGTTCTATGTGGGCGTTGAAGGGGATCTGCTGCGTCCGGCCAAACTGACGGCGCAGAGCAGCTACGTATGGGCGGAGCGGCGCGCCGACCTGAAGACCAGGGAAGAGTTCGATCCGCGGCAGACGCGAGAGGTCTACGACGTCCCTCATCCCGCGCCGTGGGGGCGCAAGGTTTCCGCTTATCTGTGGACCAAGTCCATGGCGGCTGGAGCCCTGCTGGTTCCCGCGCTGCTCCTGCCGCAGACGCGGCAGCCGGGCGCGCTGTTTACGCTCCTCTGTCCTCTGATCGCGCTGATCGCGCTGGCCGTAACCTCCGGGCTGTTGATCTTCGATCTCAAGCGGCCGGAGCGCTTCTACTTCCTGCTGATCAAACCGAACTTTCGCTCCTGGCTGGTGCTGGGCAGCTACATCCTCATCGGCTATGGCGGGGTTGGAACAGCCTGGCTGGTCACCGGCATGCTGACGGGCGAGGTGCCTTGCGCCTTGAGGTGGATCGCCGGCGCCCTTGCGATCGGGAGCGCGTGCTACTCCGCGTTCCTTTTTGCCCAGGCCAAAGGGCGCGATCTCTGGCAGAGTCCGCTCTTCCTGTGGCACCTTCTGGTGCAGGCGCTCAGCGCTGGGGGAGCCGTGGTGCTGCTCGCCGGCATCGCCTCAGGCGCAGCGTCTCAGGTGCTACGGAGCGCTGCGTTGATCTTGTTTGCCGCTCTGCTGCTCAGCCTGGCTATGGTGCTGGCGGAGCTTGCGCTGCCCCATGCATCGGAGGATGCGGCTTTGGCCAGTCGAGCCATGCTTACCGGCCCCTACCGGGTGCAGTTCTGGGGTGTGGCCGTCGTCATCGGCTTTGCAGCCCCGATCATTCTTGGCGGATTGTTTCTCTTCTGGCGTCCTCTTCCCGAGCTTGCGATCCTGGCGGCGATCCTGGCCCTGGCCGGGCTGCTTGGATATGAAGATGTCTGGATCAAAGCCGGACAGGTTGTCCCTCTGAGCTAATCATGAAAAACACGAATCCTCTCCACCCCGATGCCCTTGCCCTGGATCCTCCCGCGGGCGGACTGTCGAGTTTTCCACCCAGCGATCAATGGAGTGACTGGTCAGAGTATGATCCGGCGCAGTGGCCGCGCAAGGTGAAGAAGCGGTATGCGCTGATTCCGACCGTCTGCTTCAACTGTGAGGCTGCCTGCGGTCTGTTGGCCTACGTGGACAAAGACACCCTGAAGATCCGGAAGTTTGAAGGCAATCCGGAGCACCCCGGGAGTCGTGGGCGCAACTGCGCCAAGGGTCCGGCCACGCTCAACCAGGTGACGGATCCCGAGCGAATCCTGTACCCGCTGCGAAGGACGGGCAAACGGGGCGAGGGCAAGTGGGAACGAGTGAGTTGGGACGACGTTCTCGATGATCTCGCGGCACGGATTCGCAGCGCTCTGCAGGAAGGCCGAAAGAACGAGATCATGTACCACGTCGGGCGGCCAGGGCACGAACTGGTTTATAACCAGCGAGTGATGCACGCCTGGGGCGTCGATGCTCACAACAGCCATACCAACGTCTGCTCCGCGGGGGCGCGCACCGGCTTTGCGTTTTGGCAAGGCTATGACCGGCCATCGCCTGATTTCGCCAATTCCAAGTTCATTCTGTTGCTCAGCTCGCATCTGGAGGCAGGACATTATTTCAATCCCCACGCGCAGCGGATCATTGACGGCAAAGCCGGCGGGGCCAAGATCTGCGTGGTCGACACGAGACTTTCCAATACCGCCAGCAAAGCTGACTATTGGCTTGCGCCGTGGCCGGGCAGTGAAGCCGCGATTCTGTTGGCCATGTGCAACGTTCTCGTAAGGGAGGGGCTCTTCGATCGCGACTTTGTCTCCCGCTGGGTCAACTGGCAGGAGTTCCTGCGCGAGGAGCATGCGGACAAGCCTGAGACGTTTGAGACGTTCCTGGATCTCCTGAAGCAGTTGTACGCCGGATATACGCCGGAGTACGCAGAGCGCGAGTCCGGAGTGGCCGCCTCCGCCATTGTGGAGGTGGCGCATGAGATTGCCCGCGCAGGCTCTGCCTTTTCTGCCCACATCTGGCGTAACGCCGCCGCCGGCAATCTGGGCGGCTGGCAGGCAGCCCGGGCCGTCATGTTCCTCAGCGTACTCACCGGGTCAGTCGGCACGCGGGGTGGAACCTCTCCCAGCTCCTGGGACAAGTTTGTTCCAGCGCCTCCCATGATGCCTCCGGCGCCCGACGCGTGGAATGAGATGATGTGGGCGCCGGAGTATCCGCTGGCCTCATTCGAGATGAGCTTTCTTTTGCCGCATTTTCTCAAAGAGAACCGCGGCAAGCTAGCCGTCTACTTCAGCCGCGTCTACAACCCGGTCTGGACAAACCCGGACGGCATGAGCTGGATCGAGGCCCTCACCGACGAGAGCAAGGTGGAACGGCACGCGTGCCTGACGCCCACCTGGAGCGAGACCGCATGGTTCGCCGACTATGTGCTGCCCATGGGGCATGCCTCCGAGCGGCATGACCTGATGAGCCAGGAGACCCAGGCGGGCCGCTGGATTGGCTTCCGTCAACCTGTCCTGCGGGTGGAGATGGAGCGCCAGGGCAAGAGGTTCAACTTTACCTGGGAGGCGCATCGTGAAGCGGGGCTGGGTGAGGTCTGGGAGGAAGACGAGTTCTGGATTGAACTCTCCTGGCGCATCGATCCCGATGGAGCGCTGGGCATCCGCAAGTTCTTCGAGTCTCCCTACCGCCCGGCGGAGAAGATCACCCTGGACGAATATTATCGATGGATCTTTGAAAACAGCGTGCCGGGACTGCCCGAGGCCGCCCGCGCAGAAGGCTTGTCGCCGCTCGAGTATATGCGGAGATATGGAGCCTTTGAGATTGAGGGCAATACCTATGAACTGCACACCACGGAGTTGAGCGCAGCCGAGCTGGATGCCAGCGTCGTCGATCCTGTCACGTCAGTGATTCGCAGGGACGAGACGCCGATTGGCGTCTCCATCGAGGGCAGGGCTTTTCGGGGCTTTCCCACGCCCTCGCGCCGGCTGGAGTTCTATTCGCGAACCCTGAAGGACTGGAAGTGGCCTGAATACGCCCTTCCCACCTATATCAAGAGCCACGTTCATCGGGATCATATCGACTTCGAGCGCAATGAGATGTTGCTGCTGCCGACATTCCGTCTGCCCACTCTGATTCACAGCCGCACGGGAAACTCCAAGTGGCTCTATGAGCTCTCGCATTGCAATCCTGTCTGGATGCACTCCACCGACGCCGTTCGCCTGGGGGTTGCGAGTGGCGATCTGGTGAAAGTAGAGACATCCATTGGATACTTCATTGACAAAGTCTGGGTCACCGAAGCCATACGTCCTGGCGTGATTGCTTGTTCGCACCACCTCGGCCGCTGGCGTTTGCAGGAGAACTCCGGCGGCGAACGCTGGTCGACCGCGCTGGTGGACCTCAATCAGGACCGTCCCGGAGCATGGAAGATGCGCCAGTTGCATGGCATTCGTTCCTTTCCCAGCTCGGACCGCGACTCTTCCCGGATTCAGTGGAACGATGCGGGCGTGCATCAGAATCTGGTCTTCGCCGTGCAACCGGACCCGGTCAGCGGACAGCATTGCTGGCACCAGAAGGTGACGGTGACGCGGGCCGAGGCCCAGGACCGCTATGGAGATGTCTTCGTTGATACCAACAAAGCGCATGAGGAGTATCGGCGCTGGCTGCAATTGGCGCGTCCCGCGCCCGGCCCGGACAACTGGCGGCGCCCGCCCTGGATGATCCGCGTCTATCGCCCGAGACCGGAAGCCTTCCGCTTCCCGTCCTGAGCGGAGCCTCTGCGATCCGCACACCGGCAATACGCATCTGAATCGCTCCGGCATTCCTGGCGGCGGACGCCGTTCGGCAGAGAGCGCTCCTTGACCGCACGGACCTCGGATGGAGCGCGGAGTCGGCGGCGATCTCTTGTTCCCCGCGGACGCCCTCGAGTGGCGCGATCCGCGCCTGGCGAGATGGCGGCATCCGCGGGTTTGGGAGGATCCGAGACCAAAATCCTCCGCCCGTTCCCAAAACCACACGGAGACGCTCCATCCCCTGCCGTACGCTGCTGGTCCGGGGTGAGATGGTGACGGTTCCCTAAAGTTTTCGTGCGAATCGACGAAGTCTGTAAGCTTCTCGTTCACCTTGCCGCGAAAGGCGCGTCCTGTTAAACGCGCCTGACCCCACGCCCGGCTCCGCGCCTGGCCAACCGTTCGTGGGCCTCCCCTTCGAGCCGGCGAGAGGCTTTTGGTTTTACCCCGCTTGCGCCAAAGGGAGGCGAGCCTTCAGCATCAATGCAAGCACAGCCTTTGTGCCGCGGAGCAAGCTTTGCTTATGGCGCCGCATCTCTTGCCGCAACGGCTGGCCGGCAAACCGGGATCGTGGCGGACCGGACACCACAGGTCGGACGGCTTGTCCTCGGATGTTGCCCAGCAGCACCGCCGGGGTTCCTGGAGCTGCGAGACGTCCAGGGGCCGAAGCTTCAGAGACTTTCCGCAGCGGAAAAGCCGGAGCTGCCTCCGAGCGGCGCAGGGCAAAGCCCAGGTGATACGGACAGCCGTGACTCTGATCTCGCCCCACCGGCTCTCGGAACGTCCTTTGCTCCACCCGAAAAGTGAAACCAGGTTGCACGCCAACGGCATCATCAGTGGGTAACTGATCGCAGTTCGTTGCGATCTCCTGTCGATGGACCATTTTCCCTGAAGGTGTAAGCAAGGGGAACGACTCCTGTGGGCGTTTTCCCCAATGAAAACGCCACGGAACGCCCGCTTCCGTACACCCATCATCAGGGAAAATGGTCTGGCATGCTTCGTTAACGTACAGTCGATGGTCTACATCAAAGAGTCACGTCGCTTCAGTTTCACATTGGAACGTGAGGACCACAACTCCACATCGCTCTGCATCGAGCTGCAAAGCAGCAGCGCAATGCTTGACGCTGCAACTTTTCGTCTTCTATCGGTTAAGGCTGGCTATTCGTTCAAAGTTCAACATGATCTTTCCTGCCCTCTTTGGCTCAGCCCTTCATCAGCGGATCACACGAACATCTCCCATCTGTTGACTCTATCTTTGAAAGGATTCAAGTATGTCATCCAAAACCCTGCCCGAAGCCCGCCTGCAACCATTGAGCACTACGGAGATATCGCTTCTGGAGCACGCCTTTCCGTCTCCAAAGCACACTCCCGCTCTCTTTCGTCATCGCTCCACTTTTGCCGCTGCCGAATTGAGCGGTGAGGTAACCACACTGGGATGGGACACCACTTACATCCTGCGCGTGAGCGATGTGAACTCTGTGCTGAGAACATCCCCCACTGTGCCCACAGACTTTGACCAGAACGTCGATCCCTCCGGCAGTTACAAGGTTTCCGGGAAGTTTGGGAGTTGGCAGATTGGCCTCGGGGGTTCAGGAGCCATCATCTTTCTGGCGATTCCGATCACCGAAGGAAGCTTGACGGCCAGCGGCAACAGCTATGACATGTCTGGCAGCACGGCATACATCTCCGTCAAACTGAAGTACATCCCGCAACTCCCTTCGGGCGCGAGGGCAGGTCAGATTCGCGCCGGCATTCAAGGGAATGACCTTCTGGAAAAGGATGATCTGCTCACCGATGCCGAGGCTCGAAGCGATGCCGACCCTGCCGTCGTTGTCCAGAACCTTACCTTCTCCGGGCCTCCGCCCAGCACCTTCAATCGAGCCTTGATGATCGGTGGATTGTCCGAGTGGTTCAATGCGAACATCGTCAAATTTGCGTATATCTTTGCCACGGTGAACGTGAACCAGATCGCAAGCGACAAGGAATTTCAGTGGCTGAAGCCAACCTACACGGGCTATGGCTATTTTGATGGGCGCGACCAGGAATCCAGTTACTTCGGCATT
Source organism: Acidobacteriota bacterium (assembly GCA_021819255.1). Lineage (GTDB taxonomy): Bacteria > Acidobacteriota > Terriglobia > Terriglobales > Acidobacteriaceae > Granulicella. The sequence continues at coordinate 15,268 of JAKART010000002.1, read as the reverse complement.
CTGTGCATGACGGAGAACCGCGGCGCAGATGGCTTGAGCAATCAGATTGCTCCCGGCTCTATCCCATCCGGTTCGCGGGCCGGGTTCAATATCGCCGTTTCGCGGTATATGGAGAAGGTGATCTTTCCCGGCCTGGTCAAGGGATTTCCCCACGCGACAGCCTCCTCGTTTCGGCTTACGGCGAACAATACCGTCATCGAAAATAAGGAAAAGATAGAGTGCAACAAGGTTCGCGTAGGAGCCATCAACTATACCCCTTACATACACGACTTCGTGCTCCAGGTGATTGGAGACGAGATTCAGGTGTATACCCGAACGGTGACGGAGATCTCTCCCGGCATTCGCAGCGTCGTTGAAAACACCAGTTATCAGACGATCTATGTGGTTAGAAAGCCAGATGGTTCGCAGACTCTCGACTTCAAGCAGACCCGGGATCCCAAAACCAATAGCTATATCGAGAAGGATCCGTGGGTTACGATTACGGAACTCATCGTCTCCATCGCCGGGGCGGTTGCCGGGATCGTTGCCGCAGCGGTGATCAAGGGTGTGGTGAAGATCATCCTGGCTTGCGTCATCATTGCCATCGTCTTTGGCCTGGCTGCGGCGACGCCGGAGCTGATCGCTCAGGTGGCAGGCGGAGGCGCGGCGAAGCAGTTGCCTTCCATTGATCTCATGGTGTTGAACTCCACTGCGCCTGTCGAATGGACTGGAGGGAGGGCCTTCACCCTGGACAACGTCTTCCTGAACGGAGCGATTCAAATGGGCGGGAATCCGCATATCACCCCTCCTCCGCGGAAGAAAGACAAGGCCTAGACCATTTTCCCTGAAGGTGTAAGCAAGGGGAGCGACTCCTGTGGGCGTTTTCCTCAATGAAAACGCCACGGAACGCCCGCTTCCGTCCACCCATCATCAGGGAAAATGGTCTAGAACCGGCTCGCCGGCCAATGGGCAAGGCGGTAGCGGGCACGCGCTGAAAGGATGCGCCTGCGCATACCCGCTTCGCCTTACCTTTGCCTGGCTCACGTTCGCAAACAGTCTCCCGGCATGGCCGCGCTTGGTCCAAGCATGGCCGGGCTTCGCATGGGGACGGACAAGTCGACCTGCGGCGGTGGCCGCGGGATGGACGGCGTCGGCTTCCAAGCGCCGGCAGAGAGGTCTACCTATGGATACGCATGGCTGGGATACTGTGTTTCTTATCTCCTCCGACAAGATCAACGCAGCTCTGGCTCGCAATACCAGCCAGTTGCTCATGGAGTTCAATGCGGATCCGGGGACCGAACCTCCGGTTACGGCGCGGGGCAAGTTTGCTTCCTGGAGCATCGTTCCCGGCGGGTCGGAGCGATGGCTGCACCTGGGACTTCTGGTAAAAGAAGGCTCTTTTTCCATTGGGATCGGGACGCGTTCCGCGGTCGCGGAACAGTTCGGCCTGCTGGCTCGCGCCAATGAGGCGAAGGAGTACGACCTCGCCGGAGTGACCATTGTGCTTGCCGTCGATCTCACCCTGGTGCGCAGCGGGGTCTCCGATCTCGACGAGATGAGATTCAACATCAAGCAGGTGGGAACGTCTCTGCCGCCCTCCGGTCAAGGTCTGGTAACGCCGGTGACGATTCTGGACCCGAGCGGCAAACTCGATGTGGCGGCGCAGAGTCTGCTTGGCTTCGCCATTGCAGACGACCTGGTGAAGAATCGGGAAAAGGTGAAATATGTCCTGGCCTCGATCAACCCTGTGCCGCCTTCGAAGGATAGCTGGCTGGCTCCAAAGGTATCCGACTATGCCTACAGCGCTCGAGAGGGTGGCGGGCAGTCGTGTCTTGCCGTTCTGAGCATGACGCGCAACGTGGATATCTCTGGGCTTTCGCGTGCGCTTGATCCGAGCCTGATTCGCAGTGGCAACAGTGCGAGCTACGTCATCTCCAAGCGGCTCACCTTGGAGAAGTTGATCATGCCTGTGCTGCCGGAGGCTTATCAGACTGCGCCGCAGAGCTTCCGCTACGATGAGCAGAAGAGCTTCATCGTCAACCAGCGCTCCTTTCGGACGTTCTCCGTAAAGTCCGGAGCCATTACCTATTATCCGGAGATTGAAAGTTTCGAGCTGCGGATTGAGAACAATTGCATCCGGACGGCCATTCGGGGCAAGTGCGACATGAAGGCCGGCATCTGGATGTCGTTTTATGTGAATGCTTCCAATCAGGCGGTCTTCGATGCCAATTCCAAGCAACTGTCTTTTCTGCCTGATCCCAATCCAATCTCCGACAGCCATGCGGATATTCCCTGGTACTTCTACTTTCTAGGTCCGCTGGTCATCGCCATTACGGCCATCTGCGTGTCGGTCATATCCAAAGATATTGCCGGCAAACTCAATGACCTGCTCCGAAACGCGATGTCGATCACAAAGAACCCTCCTCAGGTTGTGAAATGGACCGGGACGGAGGGCTTCTCGGTATCGACGGCAGGTCTCGCCGACGCCCTCTTCATGATGGGAGATATGAGGGAGGGCTGAGAGCTTGTGAGTGCGGACGATCTTCCCAAGCCGGTTTGCCGTGGCGCACTTATTCCACCCAAAATTGCGAAAGACGCACGGGAGCGTCGTGGCTGCGGGCGCCGCCTGCGCGGGAAGGGTCGGCTCGGAAATGACGGGAGCATCCGCTCCGAGGTTGAGAGCCGAAGATTGCCGTCGCTTCCCGGTCCGGCGGCCCTCCCACGATCGGCTTGTCCGGCAGACAGCGGCTGGGGACGGGACCGGTGGCGAACCAGCCTGCGGACGAGCCGGCTAAGGCGTCTTCGGTGCAGGTGTGGAGGGGGCTTCGACTTCAATGGGCGCCTTCCACCAATGAAAATGCCGCTGCGTGCCCTCTTCGGGACACCCATCAACATCGAAAATGCCATAGCCTCTTCCGTGTTGTCGGATCCCGGAAGGCGGGCCTGCCGCGGCGTCTTCGCTTGAGCCCGGCAGACAAGCCTGTCGAGGGCTCCGAGCCTGAGGAAAGCGCCCATGAACGCCGGGCTGCTGCGTGGACCTGCACGGAAAGATCTGGAGCGCCATGCGCTCGCTCGCATTCGGCAGGAAGAAGTTGCGCGTGTCCGGCGGCGAGACGGCGCGGCCAGGAACGGATCCTTCAGCCTGTGTTGGGCCGCGTTGTTCTCACACCGCAGGTTCGCCCTGCCCGGAAAGTTAGGCCGTGCCCGGCCTATAACTATCAGAAAACATTCAGAAAAATCTCTGATTGATTGTCATAGATTGACTTTTCTTGTCGGCGGGGATTAGCATGCGCCTTCGATGTACGATTCCCTCCGCTCGTGTCGCCAAGTGCGGCGGAGCCCAAGCGGAAGGAATCGGAATCCGTTTTCATTCAATTTCCGCGAGGACCAAAGATGATAAACCCGTTCGTCGTTCCAGGAAGATGCGTACAGGTTGTGTTTGTCAGGCTAACCTTGATCCTCCTGTGTCTCAGCACCGGCCTGGGCTACGCCCAGTTTCTTGATCAGGGCGCGATTACAGGGGTCGTTCAGGATCAATCCGGATCCGTCATCCCAGGTGCTGCCGTCACGCTGACCAATCCGGATACGGGTCAGGTGATGCATGCCACCACCAACGGCGCAGGGGTGTACGAGTTTTCTCCCCTCCCGCTCGGCCACTATCAAATCAGAGTCTCCGCAAAAGGATTTCAGACGGTAAAACAGGAGAACATCTCGCTGCAGTTGGGGGAGAGGATCAGCATTCCCTTGACGCTTCGTCCCGGCGCCGTGAGTCAAACGGTTACCGTCACAGGCGCGCCGTCACTGCTTCGGACTTCGGACAGTTCGGTTTCGCAAGTTGTCGACACGAATCAGATCAACGATCTTCCGCTGAATGGCCGCAATGCAATGTTTGCCGCCCAGTTCACGGCCGGCTCCGCGCCGGCCTCGACTTCCAGAGAGAAGACCGGTGATTTTGACGCGAACGGATTGCGTCCCGAGCAGAATGATTACATCCTGGACGGCATGGACAACATGGCTCTCTCTGCGGACGGCCTGGGTGGCTCAAGCTTTCTTGTGAACCCGCCGCCGGACGCGCTGGCTGACTTCAAGGTGTCCACCTCGGACTATGGGGCAGAGTTCGGGCACTCCGCCGGGGCCGTGCTGGATGAGAGCATCAAATCGGGCACCAACCAGATTCACGGCGATGTATGGGAGTACTGGCGGAATAGCGTTCTGGACGCCAAGGACTTTGACGCTCTGACCATTCCAGAGTTCCGGGAGAACGAATTCGGCGCAACGCTGGGCCTGCCCATCATTAAGAACAGGCTGTTCTTCTTTGGCGATATTCAGGAGATTCGGATTGCCGCTGCCCAACCTTACACCCAGACGGTGCCAACCTTGTCGGAGCGCAAGGGAGACTTCTCCGATTGGCTTAATCCATCTTTGTCGGGTGAGTCAAAGCCTGTCGTCCTTTACGCGCCGAACTCCGGAACCCAGCTTCAACAGTGCAACGGTCAGCAGAACGTCTTCTGCTCAAATCAGATCGATCCGGTCGCCTTGAAGATCCTGAACCTTTATCCACAGCCGAATGCAAACGGCCTCGACACCTATGACAACAATGTGCAGAATCTAAGCCAGCCACAGAATACGTTTCAATACGACGTCCGGGTGGATTGGACGATCACTCCAAAGGACCAAGCCTTTGTGCGCTTCAGCGACTTCAACCAGATGGAGAACTTTGCCGGTCCTCTCGGCCCTATTCTGGATGGAAGCTGCGGCGAAGGTTCTGACTGCGTCAGCGGACTCCAACTCGACTTTGGCAATAACTTTGTCATCAGCGAGACCCATATGTTTACCCCTTCGCTGATCAATCAGTTCCGTTTTGGCTTTGACTATGGGCACTTTGATACGTATCAACTGAACTACACGCAAGATATCGCCACAACTCTTGGCCTTGGCAATATGCCCTTCGGTCCTGGATTCCCCAACAACGGCGGCCTGCCAACGCTTGAGGTTGGCAGCGTCGCCCAGGCGGGGACCCACCAATACCGTCCGGAAGAAGAGCGGGCGAATGTGTTCCAGATCCTGGATAACGTCACCAAAACCTGGGGCAAGCAAACCTTCAACATCGGGCTTGACCTGGAGAACGGCCGTTCCTACACCTTGGAGCCACCGGTATCACACGGTACCTACGGGTTCACTGGCTTCTTCACCTCGCACTATGGCGCGGCCTTTACCGGAAACGGCGCTGCCGACTTTCTTGCCGACCAGATGCACGATGGTTCGGTTGGACCTTCCGCGGCGTTCAACGACGCGCAGTGGCATAGCTCCGGTTACGCCCAGGATGATTGGAGGGCCGGCAAAAACCTGACTTTGAACCTGGGCGTGCGCTACGACTGGTTCCAGCCTTACAAAGAGATGGCGAATCGGCAGGCCAACTTTTATCCCACGGGAGCGCCCGGCATCTCAACAGGAACTGGAGTTTACGAGTTTCCGGCTGGGGACAAGGGCACTCTTCCTCTCTCTCCGGCCTTCCTCGCCAATCTTTCGGCCAACAACATCGCTCTCGACTACGTTCCACAGCTTGGGCTGACCCATGAGCAGCTCGTGAACATTTCGCCGCGCCTTGGTTTTGCTTACTCCACGGATCCAACCACCGTCTTCCACGGCGGCTTCGGGTTCTTTTATCAGGGCCAGCAGATGGCGGGCGCCGCGGACAATCTCGGCACCAACTATCCCTTTGTGTACTCGGACTCGTTTGTCACACCGAGCTGCGTTTCGCCCAATCCCTGCGCAAGTGATGGATTCAATCTGGAGTCTGGATTCGCAAGCGCCATCGCGCAAGGCCTGGCCAGCTTCGTCTCCAATCCCAGCCTGGTGGGAGTCAGCCCCAACCTGAAGACGACTCTGGTGATGGATTACAACTTCTCCATCCAGCACGCCATCACCAACAATCTGGTTGCTTCCATGGGCTTTGTCGGAGATACAGGACGGCACATTCCCTATGGGTACAACCCCAATGAAACCACCGTGCTGGTCCGCCCTGGAATCAACCTGCAGCCGTTGTTGCCCTTCCCCAAGTTTGGCGGATTCACCTTTCTGGATTACGAGGGAGAGTCCTCCTATAACTCCCTGCAGGCCAAGGTGGAGAAGCGCTTCTCGGACGGCGTTCAGTTCCTGGGCACCTACGTCTGGGGCCACGCCATGGACGACGCTCCCGATCCCCTGGATGGAGGAATCGGCACTCGGGATCCCAATATCATTCCGGAGCGGGACGATTACACGAACTCTCCCTGGGACGTCCGCCAGCGCTTTACACTGATGACCTACTATCAGATTCCCTTTGGCGAAGGCACCCCACACCCGATCAAGTCCAGGCTGTTGGATTCGTTGGCGGGTGGCTGGGCAGTGGATCTCGCTTTTCAGGTCCAGACGGGCGAGCCATTCTCCGTTGGAATAGCGGACATTGCCAAGGCCAACGGCGGATCTGCCTTTGCCATTCTCAAGCGTGATCCGTTCCGGCCCGGCGGCTCTCCGGATCCCACCAATCCGACCATTACCTGCCCCAGCAAGGTGCGGACGTTGGCGCACTGGTACAACCCCTGCGCCTTCGCCAACCCACTCTCAGGCGATCTGATCAGCCCGGGGGCCAACAACGGCAGCTTCACTACGCCGCAGCCGGGCTTTAGCTATCCCGCATACGTCACGGGCATCGCGAATGCGGAGGCCTTCCTTGGCGGAAGAAGCGAACAGATCTATGGCCCCGGCTTCAATCGGGTTGATATGTCCTTCTTCAAGACCATCCGCACGTACAAGAATCAGGAGCTGCAGCTCCGGGTGGATGGATTCAATATGAGCAATACGCCGGAGTGGGCGAATCCCTCAACAGCCAACGACGGTCAAACCGGAGGACTGATCACTACGGCGCGCATCACGCAGGTTTACACGCCGGATGCCCGCTGCTTCCAGCTTTCCGGAAAATACATCTTCTGAGCGGTTTCCCTAGCCCGGATAGATGGCTTGCGTTTCTCCCCATGTGGCGTGGAACCCGCGGCGAATACCGGTTCCACGCCCTCCACACGCCAGATTGTCCAGTCTCGCAGACGAGAGATCTCGTAGCGAAAGAGCGGTGAGGTGAAGGTTGAGCGTGCAAATCCCCGGGCTTTCAAACGGGCATAAAGTGCGGAAAGCCAAGGTTCTCCATCTTCGCTGATCGGCAGTTCGTTACAAGGAGCGGGTGAATGAACAGCATCAAACTTCTTGGGGCGGCGACCATCCTGGCCGCCTCGTCGCATCTTCTTAATGCGCAATATAAGTACCCCTTTCAAGACCCAAGCCTGCCTGACGGCCAGAGAATCCAGAACGTTCTGTCGTTGCTTACCCCGCAGGAAAAGATCGACTTGCTGGGAAAGAATCTGAACGTTCCCCGGCTGGGCATCTATGGGTCACCGAAGATCGACACCATCCCCGGATCGAGCGGTCAGTTTGAAGGTTTGCATGGCCTGGCCGTAGGCGGACCGAACTACTGGGGCAATCACTCGCCCGGACCGCCAACCGGACCGTGGCCTGGAAAATCCACGATTCCCACGACGCAGTTTCCCCAGCCCGCCGGCCTCGGCCAGACCTGGGATCCTGCGCTTGTGAAGAAGATAGCGGCTGAGGAAGCCATCGAAGCGCGCTACATCTTCCAAAGCTACAACCGCGGCGGCCTCATCATCCGCGCGCCCAATGCTGATCTGGCCCGGGATCCACGCTGGGGCCGGTCCGAGGAGTCCTATGGAGAAGATCCGTTCCTGGTGGGAAGCATGTCGGTTGGGTTTGTCCAGGGGTTGCAAGGGAACAACCCACGCTACTGGCTCACCGCTTCTCTGGTGAAGCACTTTCTGGCCAACAGCAATGAGGATGGGCGAAGCGGTTCTTCCTCGAACTTCGACGCTCGCCTGCTGCATGAGTACTATTCCGTGCCCTTTCGCATGGCCATCAAGCAGGGCGGCGCCAACGCGTTGATGACCGCCTACAACGCCTATAACGGCATCCCCATGGCAACCAGCCCGCTCCTGCGGAGCCTGGTCATGGATCGGTGGGGATTCAACGGGATGATCGACACCGATCGGGGCGCGCTCACCTTCATGGTGACCAAACACAAATATTACCCCGATATGGCCAAGGCGGCTGCGGGGGCGATCCATGCCGGAGTGAACCAGTTCCTGAACCCGTACCAGGATGCGGTCAAGGCCGCCTTGCAGCAGAAGCTGCTCAGCGAGGCCGATATTGATCGCGATCTGCAAGGGGTTCTCCGGGTGATGCTGCGGCTGGGATTCCTGGACTCGTCTTCGCCCGCTGCTTATACCGGAATCAAGGCGAACGGAGCGCCTGCGCCCTGGGACGGGCAGGCCGCCAGAGCGCTCGCGCTTCAGGCGACGGAAGAATCCATCGTCCTGCTGAAGAATGCCAAGAACTTGCTCCCGCTGAACACAGCCACGATTCACTCCATCGCGGTCGTTGGTCCTTCAGCCGACGTGGTGTATCTGGATGGATACAGCGGGACGCCGCCGTTCGCCGTGACTCCATTGCAGGGATTGCAGAAGAAGATGGACGCAGCCAAGGTCAAGGTGCGTTACAGCCCCGGTGGAAGCCCGGCGGTCCAGCTCGCAAAGAGCTCTGATGTAGCGATTGTGGTGGTCGGCAACCGCTCCTTCTGCCGCAGAAAAACGGACCCCCCTCCTTGTCCCGATCCGACGGAGGGACAGGAGGGCAAAGATCGCCGGCAGATTCACCTCAAGCCAGACCAGGAGAAGTTGATTCAGGACGTGGCTGCGGCCAATCCGCGCACCGTGGTGGTTCTGGTATCCAGCTTCCCTTACACGATTCGCTGGGCAAAGCAGAACGTCCCGGCCATCTTGCAGATGGCCAACAACGGCGAAGAGGAGGGCAACGCCCTGGCCAACGTGATCTTTGGCGATTACAACCCGTCCGGCCATCTGTCGGTGACATGGCCGGAGTCCGGCAGCCAACTGCCGCCCATCATGGACTACAACCTGCTGGATGGCCGAACCTATATGTACTGGAAGGGTGACCCACTGTTTCCCTTCGGCTATGGGCTTAGTTACACCAGGTTCAAGTTGTCCGGGCTGCATGCCGGCGCGTCAACACTCAGCGCCGGTGGCGCTGTTCAATTCTCCGTGAAGGTAGCCAATCCAGGCCGGCGCACGGGAGACGAGGTGGTGCAGCTCTATGTGGAACACATCGGATCGAAGGTTGCGCGCCCCCGGCTGGAGCTGAAGGGATTCGCCAGAGTTCATGTGCCGGCGCAGGGGAGCGTCACCGCGACCATTCCTCTCACGGCAAACTCGATACGCTATTGGGATGCGTCGAGCAACGCCTGGGTGCTGGAGAAAGACAAGATCCGAGTCATGGTGGGGGACTCGTCCGCCGATCTCAAGCTCTCCAAGCTGGTTACGGTTCAGTGAGGTGTTGCGGAGCCGGAGGGGCTGCTGATCAATCCTGTTGCGTCTCGTTGCAGACTGCCGACGCCTGCGCCGCAGGGAAGTGAGGTTGCGCCGCGCGACTGGCTTCTTGAGCCGGCGAAGCAGTGCAGGCCCTGAACACGCGAACAGACGCGGCTCGGTCGCCGTCCGATGCGGCGCGTGGCCATAGGCTGCCTTGAGAAATCACTGGAAGATCGTTGCGCCGAGGGAGCAGAATCAATCCGGAGGATTGTTCTCGTGAAGATCGAAGAGAGGAAATCAAGGATGGAAACGAAACCATTTGCGGCCGGGCTCGTTCTGTCGGCCTGCGCCTTGTTGGCTGGCCCTAGCGCCCTGGTGGCGCAGACAGCCGGGAGCCCGAGCTCCGTCATCTTCCGGCTGGGCAAGTTTGACCGCTCCTCCTTCGAGTTCGCTTCCGGCAGCCCGAAGCAGCCGGTCACCTTCGTCGTCGGCCGCAGCAACCCGGCCAGGGACTGGTATGCCACGCAGCCGGCGGTGCTCGAATCCGCCTCTGGGAAAGCCCCCACGGATGCGGCCTCCGCGCCCCGAGCGATCCGGTTCTCACTGGACAGCACCCCTCGGGGCTCCGTTCGGCTCCGCGTCTCCTTCACGCTGGAGTCCTCCAGCGTGCCCGCGCTCCGCGTGGAAATCAACGGACGGCACGGTCTGTTCTATCTGCATCCCCGGCTCGACTACAACAACGGCGAACAGGGAGACTCTTTTTATGCGGCCTACTCCCATGCGGACATCGCATTTGATTTCCCGGGCCGGTATCTGAAGAAGGGTACAAACACGATCACGCTCCAGGCCGTCGAACAGGCCAGCCAGGCCATTCCGGGCGCAAGCCTGAGCTATGACGCTGTTGAACTGGACCGCATCGCCGGCCATCCCGCTCCGTCTTCGGCACGGATTGAGCCCACGATCTTCTTTCACCGGCAAAACGGCGGTGCGCAGGAACAGGTGGACGTCTTTATCGCCTCCGCAACTCCGCTGAAGGCCGGAGCTGCTGTCGAGCTTACGCTCAACGGAAAGACCTATCATCAGGCTGCGCCGGGCAATCAGGATCTGGGCGATGAAAAGCTGGTCTTCTCTGTCCCCGAGTTTGCCGCCGGCGCGCAGGCACAGCTTCATTGGAGCGCCGGAGGTCACCGGCAGCATCTGCAGGAGGCCATCAGCCCGCGGAAGAAGTGGACCATCTTTCTGGTGCCGGGCATCCATCTTGACGTCGGGTACTCAGATTTTCAGGGGAAGGTAGCGGCCATCCACAGCCACGATCTGGATGAAGCGCTGGGCATGATCGACCGCAATCCCAGCTTCCGTTACAGCCTGGATGGCGAGTGGGATCTGGCGCAGTACTTCAAAACGCATTCCGCGGCCAGTCGGGACCGCGTCCTCAAAGCTATCCAGGCCGAAAAGGTCTTCGTCCCGGCGCAGTATGCGAATCTGCTCACCGGCTTTCCCACTGCCGAGACGCTGATTCGCTCTCTGTATCCCAGCGCGAACTTCAGCCGCGAGCATGGAACCCCGTTCAACTACGCGAATATCACGGACGTTCCTTCCTTCTCCTGGTCGTACGCTTCCATCCTGGCCGCGGCCGGAGTGCATGATCTTGTTTCCGGCAGCAATAACTACCGCGCTCCTGTGCTGCTGCAGGGCAGGCTGAACCAGAGCTCGCCCATGTGGTGGGAGGGTCCGGACGGAGGCAAGGTTCTTCTCTGGTACTCGCGCCACTATATGCAGATGCAGTTTCTCTTCGGGTTGCCCCCGCTGCTGGACGCCGGCCGCGATACGCTGCCCCTGTTCCTGCAGATGTATGAGCATCCCGGGTACGCCGGCGATGAGACCATCATGTACGGCGCCCAGGTGGAGAACTCAGATCTGTTCCTGCAGCAGGCGCATCTGGTTCAACAGTGGAATCAGGTCTACGCCTATCCTCGCCTGGAGTACTCCGGCTTCCATCACGCGCTTGGCTCCATTGCGCAGCCGTTTGGCGGCAAGATTCCGACGATCCGTGGCGATGGCGGCCCCTACTGGGAGGATGGCATCGCGTCCGATGCCTACTATGCAGGCATGGAGCGGTGGAATGAAGGCCTGGCGCCCACGGCGGAGAAGCTGGCTACGCTTACCTCTTTCGTCGATCCGCGATTACAGCCGGACAGGGGCGCTCTGGACCGCATGTGGCGAGACATGGTCCTGATGGACGAGCACACCTGGGACTCCTACAACAGCATCTCTGATCCGGCCAGTGAGGAAGCGAAGGACCAGGCAGCCTACAAAGATCAGTTCGCCATCAACGCCCGCGGCCTGGCGGAGTTTCTCACCCGCAACAGCCTGGCCAGCCTGGCCAATGCCATTCCGGCCGGCGCGGGCAGAATCATCGTCTTTAACGGCCTCAACTGGAAGCGCAGCAAGCTGGTGGCGATGGACATCGGAAAGCACACGGATCTGGTGGACACCACTACCGGGCAGAAGGTTCCCTTTGAGGTTCTGCGCAGCGGCTCCGGCTTTGATCACATCCAGTTCCTGGCAACCGCTGTTCCGGCGGTGGGTTACAAGGTGTACCGGACGCAGCCTGCGGCCTCTCCGGCCGCCAGCCCGGCCCTGGAGCACAGCCTGACGATGGAGAACTCCTTCTACCGGATCACGCTCGACCCTGCTACAGGAGCGGTGAAGAGCATCTTTGACAAGCAACTCCAGCGCGAGCTGGTGAACGGCGACAGCCCCTACCGTTTTGGACAGTATCTCTACGTCACCGGCGGCGACAAGGGGCCGAACACTCTTCTGCAGTACAGCCACGTTTATCCAAAGGCCAGGCTCGTCGTCCATCCGGCAGAGGCCGGCAGCCTCGTCTCCGTCTCGCGGACGCCCTACGGCTGGGTGGCGCGGATGCGGAGCAGCGACGTCAACACGCCCGAAATCGACACCCAGATTCGGCTCTTCGATGCAGCGAAGAAGATTGAGTTTGTCGAAGATATTCAAAAGAAGAATGTGGAGACCAAAGAGGGCGTCTACTTTGCATTTCCCTTCGCGATGAGCCATCCGGAGTTTCAGTACGAGGTTCAGAACGGAGCGGTGAATCCGGCCAAGGATATGTATGCGGGCGCCGGGCATGAGTGGTTCTCCGTGCAGCACTGGATCGCGCTGCAGCAGAACGGATTCTCTGCGGCGGTGCTCCCGCTGGATGCGGCGCTGGCGACACTGGGCGACATCAACCGTGGCGCGTGGCCGGAGCAGTTCGGTGACCGGCCCGGCAACGTGTTTTCCTACATCATGAACAACTACTGGGATACGAACTATCGCGCCGGGCAGGGCGGTCGCTTCCGGTTCCATTACATCGTCACCAGCGCCTCAGCCATTCACGCCTCCGCGCTCAGCCGGCTGGGATGGGAGGAGATCACGCCTCTTGAAACCGACACGGTGACTACGCAGGACAAGGCGCTGACATCCTCGGAAGAGAAAGAGCCAGGCAGCAAGCTCGCCGCAGAGATGATCGCCAACTCGGGGGCAGCCTGCATCCTCGATCCTCATCAGGACAGCTTCCTGGATGCTTCCGATCCGAACCTTCTCTTCGACACGTGGAAGCCGGCCGAGGACGGCGACGGCGCCATCCTGCGCTTCCTGGATCTGGGCGGCGAAGAGCGAACGGTTTCGGTTCGGCTGCCATCCCTGCATCTGAAAGCGGCGTGGCAGACCAACGCCGTGGAGAAGAACCAGCAGCAACTAACTCTCTCCGGGGACAACGGCTTCCGCTTGGCCGTTCACCCGCATGCGATCGTCTCGGTGCGCATCATTGGCTCCGGCATGTGCCGGATGAGGTGAGCCGGCTGACGGATTTGCAGGGGTCGCGCTGAGACCGGAGGCGGGGATATCCAGGTACGGAAGGGTGGCCGTCCGGAAGGGAAGCCCGCTGAAGGTAGGATGGAGGCATGAGCACGTTTGAGCCCCTGAATCCTGCCGCGCTTCGCGCCGGATTGGCCGGCACTCGATACCCGGCGCGGCTGCACCACTTTCCTACTACCGAGTCCACCAACACGCTGCTGATGGAGGCTGCCGCCAACGGAGCGCCCGAGGGTACCCTCTACCTGGCCGACGCGCAGACCCTGGGCCGCGGCCGCGGCGCCAACGCCTGGCACTCCTCGCCCGGCGAAGGACTCTACCTCAGCGTACTCACGCGCATCCCCCTGCCCCTGCGCCGCGCCCTGTGGATCTCGCTGGCGGCAGGGTTGGCGGTCAAAGCCGGCATCCATGCGACCACTGGCCTGGATGCCGACATCCGTTGGCCCAACGACATCATGCTCTCCGCAAAGGGCGGCTCACCGGACTCGGGCACGGCCAGAAAGGTTGGCGGCATCCTGGTGGAGGCTGCCGTGAACCCCGGCCCGGACGCCGTGCTGCGCTACGCCGTGATCGGCATCGGCCTCAACCTCAACCATCAGAGCTTTCCTCCCGAGCTGGAAGCGGTTGCCACCTCGCTGTGGATCGCCGGCGGTGAGCCGCGGAGCCGCAACCAGATCATCATCGCCATCCTGCGCGCCCTGGACCGGGAACTGACGCAACTGGTCATCCCGGAGCCGGATCTGCTGCAGCGCTTCACGCAGGCTTCCACCTGGGTTCGCGGCAAGCGCGTCCGCGTCCCGGAGCAGGGCGGCTACAACGGCGTCACCGCCGGCCTCAACCCTGACGGATACCTTCTGGTGACAGCCGAGGACGGCTCAGAACGCACCGTCCTCTCCGGCGGCGTCCGCGCAGCGCCGTGAGCCTCGCACCTCTCCTCTTCCGCCGGCTTCCGGCTCCGCGCCCGGCGATAACGGCTGGTAAGATAATCCTCTGATGCGGATGAGCAATCTATGCTGCTGGCCCTGGATGTAGGCAACTCCAACACTGTCTTCTGCCTTTTTGCGCCGGCGAACGGCGCCGAGCCCGCCCGCATGATCGCGGACTGGCGCGTGACGACGCCCCACAAGCAGACCGCGGACGAACTCGGCGTCCTCTTCCACTCGCTCTTCAGTATGCGCGGCCTGCAGCCGGAGATTGTCACCGGCGTCGCTGTCTCCTCGGTGGTCCCCCCGCTGGACTCGGCCATTCGCGCTCTGTGCGAGGCGTACTTTCACATCCGTCCGCTCTTCGTCGAACCCGGCGTCAAGACCGGCGTACCCGTTCTCACGGACAATCCCAGTGAGGTCGGAGCCGACCGCATCGTCAACTGCGTCGCCGCTTATGATCTGCTGGGAGGTCCCGCCATCGTGGTCGACATGGGTACAGCGACAACGTTCGATGTGGTCTCCGCCAAGGGCGAGTTCATCGGCGGGGCCATTGCGCCCGGCATCGGCATCTCTGCCGATGCGCTCTTCGCTCGCGCCGCCCGGCTCACCCGCGTCGAGATCAAAAAACCCGCCAAGATCATTGGCACCTCTACCACGGATAACATTCAGATCGGCCTCTACTACGGCGCTGTCGGCCAGATCGACGCCATTCTTCAGCGCATGATCGCCGAACTCGGCCCGGACACCAGGACCATCGCCACCGGCGGCCTGGCCGGCCTGATCGCCGCCGAAAGCCGCTTCATCCAGAGAGTCGATGAGAACCTGACCCTCAACGGTCTGCGCCTCATCTGGGAGCGAAATCACGATCGCCACCGGCGTAAAGAGAGGTGAGCGGCTCAGCAGGGGGCGAGCGAGAGACAAGCGGCGATCCCGCTGACCAGACCATTTTCCCTGATGATGGGTGTACGGAAGCGGGCGTTCCGTGGCGTTTTCATTGAGGAAAACGCCCACAGGAGTCGTTCCCCTTGCTTACACCTTCAGGGAAAATGGTCCAGCCCC
>JAKART010000001.1 GCA_021819255.1 Acidobacteriota bacterium | reverse complement strand
GCACCTCGGCAACTACATGGGAGCACTTTACAACTGGGTTCACCTGCAGCAGGAGTACGACTGCTACTTCTTCATCGCTGACCTGCACGCCCTGACCACCGACTACGCCGACACCTCGCTGCTGCGCCAGAACATCCAGGACGTTGCCCTGGACTTTCTCGCCGCCGGTCTGGACCCTGGCCGCGCCGTCATCTTCAAGCAGTCTGAGGTGATGCACCACGCCCAGCTCTTCACTCTCTTCAGCATGATGACGCCCATCCCCTGGCTGGAGCGCGTGCCCAGCTACAAGGATCAGCAGGCGCAGCTTACCAGCAAAGAGCTGAACACCTACGGCTTCCTTGGTTATCCCCTGCTGCAGGCTGCCGACATCCTGCTCTACAAGCCGCACTTTGTCCCCGTAGGAGCCGACCAGGTCGCACACGTCGAACTCACCCGCGAGGTCGCGCGCCGCTTCAACCTCTTCTACAGTCCACGTTCCGCCACGATCGAGAAGCACTTCCAGGCTGCCGCCTCTGACAAGGAGAAAATGGCTGCTCTGGAGGGCGAATCCCGCAAGATCTCCGCCATTCTGCCCGAGCCGGACGTCCTGCTCACCCCCAGCCCCAAGCTCCCCGGGCTGGATGGCCGCAAGATGTCCAAGAGCTACGCCAACACCATCATGCTCTCGGAGCCTCCGGGCGAGATCCGCGCCAAGCTGAAGACCATGGTGACGGACCCGGCGCGCATCCGCCGCAGCGACGCCGGCAATCCTGACCGCTGCCCGGTCTTCGACCTGCACAAGGTGTTCAGTACCGAAGAGACCCAGCTTAAGGCCGCCGAGGGCTGCCGGTCCGCCTCCATCGGCTGCATCGAGTGCAAGAGCTGGGTGGCTGACGCCATCGTCGAACGCATCGCTCCCATCCAGGATCATCGCCGCGATCTGGAGCACCGTCCCCAGGTCGTCAAGGACGTCCTGGCCAACGGCCGGGAGCGCGCCAACAAGCGAGCCCAGCAGACCCTCGAAGAGGTCCAACTCGCCATGGGACTGGCCTGAGGATGAGCCGGCCGAGACCGGACGCCGCCACTGGCTGGCCGCTTGAGCACTCGCCCGCCACGCCAAACAGCGGGCTCCTGCGGCGTAGGAGCTCTCATCCAAGGCGATTTGCAAGGCGCTTGCCAGGCCGTCAGAACGCCCGGCCTTCGGGGCGCAACGGTTCCAGGCAAGTCCAGAGGTTAACCCAACCATGAGCAAAGACAACCGCAAGGAGTTCGAACCAGACCAACCTCGCGCGGAGTCTGCCGCCGGCTCCGCCAACCCTCAGCAGGGGCCGGACCCAAGTTCTCCCGGGCCGGAGCGCATCGCCGCCGATGCCGCCTCTGATCCCCTCGGCGCATCGGGCCGGCACGAGCCCTTCGTGCTCGAACATCCCCCCACGCCGGAGCCCCAGACCACCAAACGGGGTGAACGCGACAGGAGGCACGAGAGCTCCCGCGAAGAAGAGTCGCAGTCCCCCTTCAGCATCACTGTGGGCCAGGTCTACGATGGTCCGCTCGACCTCCTGCTGGATCTGATCCGCAAACAGAACATCGACATCTATGACATCCCGATCGCCAAGATCACGGCGCAGTTTCTGGCCTACACCCACCACCTGAAAGAGACGGACATGGACGCCGCCGGCGAGTTCATCTACGTCGCGTCGCTGCTGATCTACATCAAGAGCCGCATGTTGCTGCCGCGGGACCCGCTCACCTCCGGGCCC
Organism: Acidobacteriota bacterium; assembly: GCA_021819255.1. Classification (GTDB taxonomy): domain Bacteria; phylum Acidobacteriota; class Terriglobia; order Terriglobales; family Acidobacteriaceae; genus Granulicella. The sequence continues at coordinate 22,725 of JAKART010000001.1, read as the reverse complement.
GAGGCCGAGGATCCACGGCGCGAACTGGTCGAGCGCCTGCTGGAGCACGAACGCTTCAAAGCCGCTGCCCAGATGTTGCAGCAGAAGCAGCTCCTGGAAGAGGCAAGCTGGACCCATCCCGGCCTCAAAAGCTTCCTGCAGGAGCAGGGATTGGCCTCCGCGGACCGTCTGGCCGAGCTGGACCGCGAGATCGACGCCGACACCATCGACCTGGTGCGAGTCTTCCAGGATGTGCTCAAGCGCCTGCGTGAGCGGCCCGTCCATAACATCGACGAAGAGACGGTCACGGTGGCGCAGATGATCGACTTCGTCAAGCGCCGGCTCCTGATGGAGGACAAACCCGTCAGCCTGCGCCGCCTGATGCAGAACACCCGCAGCGAGCGCGCCGTGATCTGCACCTTCCTGGCCATGCTGGAATTGGTCCGGCTACAGGCGATCCTGCTCCGCCAGGCCGAGCACTTCGGCGACATCCTGATCAAAAAATCGGAGCGATTTGATCAGATCTTCGCCGAGCAAGCCTCCGTCCGCGACGATTGGGGCTGAGGATTTTCCTCCCTGGAGTCCGTCCAGGGAGAACGCGCCGCTCCCCAGCGGGATCTCGGCGGCATCTCATCCAACCTTCCCCGGCCCGCGCCAGGGCCAATCTTGCCCCGGGTTTCGCCCCTCCCCCGGGACGGCGGCCGAGACCGGCTTGGTCTGCCTCGATGGGGAGCCGCAATCTCCGTTTCGCCTGACCGCAACCCTCCGGAGAGGGTAGACTTTCAGGGGACCCAAGGCATCGCCACACGCACTGACGTAGGAAATCCTTCTCCAAGAAGCCGGATGCGCTCCTAACTCGCCGAAGCATGAGGTAGGACTCTACGACAATGGCCGTGCCCGTTCTCACTCCGCAAGCCGCAAGATCCACCTCGATCCTGGCTGTGAAGTTTCAATAGGTTGTTGTCCATCTGACCGAGAACGAGGAAGCTGGTTGTGAAGGCAGGCAGACGTTCCTGTGTATCCGGGCCCTGCATCTGCTCCAGGGGAAGAAGGGCGCGCCGCACTTCGACGCCCAGGACGCCGCCATCCTCTCGGCCTACCGGAAGTTCCTCAACCGCTCCACCCGCTTCATTCCCATCTGGATTCCCATCTGGGTCAAGGTTGCTGTGGCCTTGGCGCTCGGTCTTGGCACCATGGTCGGCTGGCGGCGCATCGTGGTCGCCGTGGGCGAAAAGATCGGCAAGACCCACCTTACCTACGCCCAGGGAGCAGCCGCTCAACTGGTCGCCATGGTCACCATTCTGGCCGCCGGGGCCTGGGGCCTGCCCGTCAGCGCCACCCACGTGCTCAACTCCGGCATAGCCGGCATCATGACCGCGAACGGAAGCGGTTTGCAATGGACCACGATCCGCAATATCGCCATGGCCTGGGTCTTCACGCTTCCCAGCCCCGCGCTGCTCTCCGGAGCGCTGTTTTACCTCTTCCGCCTCTTCGTCCACTAACCCCCCTTGCCCTTCATCGGGCGTCGGCCCGGATCCAAGCCCAGCTTCATCTTCCGACCCGGATCAGCCTGCCGGCCCAGAGCGGAATCCAGAGCGGACTCCAGAGCGGAATCCAGTCCGGAATCCCGATCGGGCTCGCAGACTGGGGTCCAGGGTGCAGGGCGGGCAGAGGATTGATACACTCAACCCTGCATCCATGAGTCTCAAAGCCAAGATCGAAGCCGTCATCTACGCAGCCGAAGAGCCCGTCACCCTCGCCCAACTCATCGGCCTGCTCGGAGAGGAGGGTCAGGCGGAACTGGACGCCATCGCTGCCCAGCAGCACCCTCTCACCCTGGTGGGAGCCTCGCCACACGACCCGCCCGACACCCGGAACGAAGCGGACCCCGAAGCCACGCCGGAAGCCCAACAGAACGCGGATCCCGGCGCGCTCACCCTCTCTTCCGCAGCGGACGATGCGCCGCCGGAGGACCCCGCCCACGCCAGCCCCGCGGAACAGCCCAAGGAAAAGGATGGGGAGACGGACCCTGAAGCCGGCCCCTCCACCTCCCGAGTCGCTACAACCCACGATTCTGCAATCACTTCAGAGACATCCTCCGATCCAGCCGACGCGCTGCCGGCTTCCGGCCAGCTCAGCGAAGCCGGCCAGAAGCTGGCCGCGCGCAGGTTACGCGAGTACTTCCGTTCTCTCCTCGATCAACTGATCGCCGACTACGCCAACGGAGACCGTGGCCTGGAGATCCGCGAGGTCGCCGGCGGCTTCCGCCTGGCGACCAAGCCGGAGTTCCACGACGCTGTCCGAGGCTTCGTCAAGTCCCTCAAGCCGCCTTTGAAGCTCTCCTTGCAGGCCCTGGAGACCCTGGCCGTAGTCGCCTACAAGCAGCCTGTTACCGCCCCGGAGGTCTCCGAGATTCGCAGCGTGGACTCGGCCGGGGTCCTCGGCTCGCTGCTGTCCCGCAAGCTGATTACCACCGCCGGCCGCAAACAGGTCATCGGCCGGCCTATCCTCTACAAGACCACCAAAGAGTTTCTGCTCCGCTTCGGCCTCAAGGACATCAACGAACTCCCCAGCATCGAGGAGTTCGAGAGAATCGCCGGAGAGCTCAACGACGCCGTTCAAGAGGAGATTCCCATGGAGACAGAGCCCCCGGCTAGCGACCGCGCGGAGGCCCAGCCCTCGGTTGCCGAGGATGCCGCCGTCCAGTTCCCAGCCACCGCCGATGCAGCGGCCCAACCATCGCCCGGCTCGGCCGGCGCATCCAATACCTTGGAAGACGCAGATGAGACCACGGCCAGGCCATTGGAAACACAATGACCGGAACCCTTCCCGAAGGTCTATCGGAAAGAATGGAACGCTAAGAGAGAGACTATGGAACCCCGCGAAACCCGTAACAACCCCATCATCATCGACGCCGGCAACGGCGGCTTCAGCCGCTCCAGCGCCTTCGGTCAGGCACGCACGCAGTCCGCATCCTCGCTGCTCAGCCGCGTTCTGGTCATCGCCTCCCTGGGCTTCTTCGTCTCTGCCATCGGCATCGCCGCGGCTCCGCCGTACTTCGCCGGCCCTGTCTCCTGGCTCTGCATCATCGCCACCTTCGGGCTGATCTTCGCCATCCGCGCCTCGCGCCAGAATACCCTCCTCTCCTTCGGGCTCTTCCTGCTGCTGGCGCTGGCGATGGGCTTCCAGATCAGCCCCTGGATCAACATGCTGATGCACACCGGCCACTCGGATGTGGTCTTCAACGCCGCCCTCACCACTGCGGTCGGAATGGCCTGTCTGGGCATGGGCGCGCAGATCTTTACCTTCGACTATCGCCGGGTTCAGAACTACGTCTTCGCCGCGCTCCTGGTCCTGGTGCTGGCGGGCGTGCTCAGCATCTTCTTCCATTTCATCAGCCCGACGTTCTACTCTTACGCAACGCTGGCGATCTTCAGCGTTCTGGTGGTTGTGGACTTCATGCGCATCCGCAACGGCGGCGACGGAGCCACCGCCGTGGAACTAGCCCTGAGCATCTACCTCGACGGCATCAACATCTTCCTGGCCCTCACGCAGATCTTCGCCGGCGGTCGCCGCCGCGATTAGACCATTTTCCCTGAAGGTGTAAGCAAGGGGAACGACTCCTGTGGGCGTTTTCCTCAATGAAAACGCCACGGAACGCCCGCTTCCGTACACCCATCATCAGGGAAAATGGTCTAGAGACTGTTTCTGCCGAAACGGACCCCGAATCCCCATGCCGTCGGGTCTCGTCCCCAAAGAGATGCCTTTGGCCAGCCAGCTCTGCAACGCCCATCCCCGGCAGTCCCTCTCTTCTCAGCGCTTCTCGGCATCCTGAAGAGAGCGAGGAACACGCTGAAGAGAGCGAGGAACACGGCCTTTTCAACTTCCAGCTTCCACCGACCGCGATGAGCCGATCCGCAGTCAGAAAGTTCCCTTCATGAGCAAGCATCCTGAATCCAACACAGGCGAAGACAGACCCCTGGCCGGCGAGCGTCTGCAGAAGATCCTCGCCCACGCGGGAATCGCCAGCCGCCGCGCCGCCGAGCAGATGATCCTCCAGGGCCGCGTTCAGGTCAACGGCCAGACCGTCACCGAACTCGGCGCCCGCGCCGACATCTCCCGCGACCACCTCCGGGTGGACGGGAAGCGCCTGCACGGCCCGGAGCCCACCCGCTACTTCCTGGTGAACAAGCCCCGTGGTTACGTGACCACACTGGATGACCCCGAACACCGCCCCACCGTCAGCGAACTTCTTGGCCAGGCAGCTCAGAAAAAGGCGGTCGGAGAGCACTCCCGGCTCCCGCGCCTCTACCCGGTTGGCCGCCTGGACTACCTCTCCGAGGGTCTGCTGCTCATGACCAACGACGGCGACCTGGCCAACAAGCTCTCCAAGGCCGCCAGCGGCGTCGCCAAGACCTATCTGGTCAAGGTCTCCGGCGCCCCCAGCGATGAGAGCATCGAACAGCTCCGCCGCGGCATCATGATCGACCGTGGCCGGCTTGCCGACACTCGAAGCTCCGGCCGCCGCGACCGCGTCCTCACCCAGCCCGCCAAAGTGGATCAGGTTCGCGGAGGAGACAACCCCTGGTTTGAAGTGACCTTGACCGAGGGCCGTAACCGCCAACTGCGCAAGATGTTTGAGGAGATCGGACATCATGTGGAGAAGATCCGCCGCATCGGCTATGGCGCGCTCACCCTGGACGTACCTCCGGGAAGCTTCCGCGAACTCACCCCGGGCGAGGTTCTGGCCCTGCACCGGGCCGCTGCGGGCCTGAAGGTCGAACGGCGCAAGACCCTGCCCGAGGCCGCGCAACTCAAAAAGCCCGTCCCTTCGAAACACCGGCCCGCGCACAAAGCCCAGCATCAGCCTTCGAACAGAACCGGCAGGCCAACTTCCAGAGGCGGTCGTTCCGTATAAGCGGCGGAACGAATCCGCCCCGCCGCTTTCAGGGCGCTCGCCTTGGGAGGCCATTCCTGTAACTCAAAACACGACAGCGAAGAGATGGTATACTTCTGACAGCGTAGAGAAATCTTCGCTTGGCGCCGCGGGCAGACGACTCCCCCCGAAGGGGATTCTGGACAATAGTCTGGCCAGAGACCGCGACCGCCGTAGTTCTCCGCCACCGTTTTTTCAAGCGTTGGTTGCTCTGGCTAGCAGGCCGATCCATCGGATTACAGGATCTCGCCTCGCCGTGCAGCAGCAGTGCTTTCCGCGCCCCAGGGCATCATGAAGGTTTCTGGCCTACCAGACCGCAAGCAGTGCTGATCGATGAATCCACGTAGCTGTTCGCAAGCAGCCATCGGTGCCCTTGCCCTCAGTCCACGCCTCTGCATTCCATCTCCCTTCACCGATCCCAAAGGAACATCTTGTCTACCCTCACTCTTGAGTCCATTCTGAACCCGGAACCTCTCCAGGTCTCACGTCACATCGCAACCACACCGGAAGAAGCCTCCGCCATCAGCTTTACCAGCTTCGACATCTCCGCCTCCCTCAAAGCTCGCCTGACCGCCGCCGGATTCCTCCACCCCACCCCCGTGCAGGCGGGAGCCATTCCGCCCGCGCTGGAGGGCGAAGACATCCTGGCCACCGCCTCCACCGGCACCGGAAAAACGCTCAGTTTTCTGGTTCCCATGATCGAGCGCCTCGAGGAGATCTCCACACCCAGCACGCGGGCTAACAAGACTCCGGTGCTGGCGCTGATCCTTCTTCCCACCCGCGAGCTCGCCATGCAGGTGCTTGATCAGTTCTACAGGATCTGCCCTTCGCATAAATCCGACGCTGTGCTGGTCTGCGGAGGGCTCTCCGAGAACACCCAGCTCGAACAGATCAGCCGCGGCCCGCGCCTGCTGGTAGCTACCCCGGGACGCCTGGAGGACTATCTTCGCCGCAAGGCCGTCAGCCTGCGGGATGTGGACATGCTGGTGCTCGACGAGGTCGACCGCATGCTGGACATGGGCTTCCTTCCCTCCATCCGGCGCATCGTCAGCGCCCTGCCTCGCGATCGCCAGACCATGTGTTACTCCGCCACTCTAGACGCCAGCATTCGGGAGATTGTCAAGGACTACGTGCAGGATCCGGTGCGAGTTGAGATCGGCGCCACCTCTCGCCCCTCCGACCGGGTTGAGCTGCGCGTCTACGCCGTCATGCAGGATCAGAAGCTGGCTCAGCTTGACAAGATGCTGCACGATGAAGCGGGCACCTATCTGGTCTTCTCGCGCACCAAGCACGGCGCCGATCGCATCGGCCGCAAACTGGAGAAGCTCGGCCACCAGGTGGAGATCATCCACGGCGACCGCTCCCAGTCGCAGCGCACCGCCGCCCTGAAGAACTTCGCTACCGGCCGCAGCCGCATTCTGGTCGCCACGGACGTCGCGGCACGCGGCATTGACATCTCCCACATCGCCCACGTCGTGAACTATGACCTGCCCAACGGTAGCGACGACTTCGTGCACCGCATCGGCCGCACTGGCCGCGCCGGGGCCCGGGGCGTCGCCACCACCTTTGTCACCCCACTGGAGAAGAGCGATGCCCTGAAGCTGGAGCGGGAGCTGAAGATCAAGTTTGCCTGGTCGGAGGCGGACAAGAATCTGGCCAAGGAAGAGCGCAACCAGCCCATTGACATCAGCCGGAACGTTCAAGGCCTCAACGAGTTGTTGCAGATGGAGACCCGCAGTTGGAGGAGCTCCGGGGATAACGCCCCGGAGGCCGCCTCCCACCAGACTGGACGTTCCAGCGGCAAACTCCAGCGCAGCGCAGCGCGCGGCAACGGCTCCGGCAAAGCGCCGCAAGGCGCGCGCACCAACCGTTCCCAGCCCGGCCAGAGTAGCTCCGGACGCCCCTCCCGGCGCCGGCGCTCCGGCCGGTGATCAGGCTTCGCAACGGGCTCGCAGATGCATGCCCTTCCACTTTCTCTGCGATCACCCGTTGCAAGCTGTGCTACGCTTTGCCCATCATGAATTTCCGTCGCTTGCTTGCCCTTTTCCTTTTCATTGCTCTGCCGATGCTTCCTTCCATGCAGGCTCAGCGCGTCTCGGTTGACGGTGGCGATCAGACGTTTTCCTATCTCAGCAACCAATACTTTCAGGACATCTACTTCAAGTTCTCGCCCACCGCCGGCACCAGCGCGGGCCTGCACCAGTACGACTCTCAACTGGAGGACTACTCGGCCGCCGGCATGGAACGCCAGGTGGCGGCGCTGCAGGGATTTGAAAAGAAGCTGGAGGCGCTCGATCCGAGCTCTCTCGATGCGGAACCGGGCGCGGACTATCAGATTCTGCTCAACAACATCCGCGGACAACTGCTGAGCCTCCAGGTGGTGCGCGGCTGGGAGAAGAATCCGGATCAGTACTCCAGCGGCGTCACCAACTCCATCTTCGTCATCATGGAACGCCCCTATGCTCCGCTGGATGTGCGCCTGCAAGCGGTGGTCGCCCGCGAGCGCCAGATTCCCCAGGCGCTGGCCTGCGCCCGGCAGAACCTGAAAGATCCGCCTCAGATCTATACCCAGATCGCCATCCAACAGATCGATGGCGATATCAGCTTCTTTCAGCATGATGTTCCCACCGCCTTGGCCGCGGCCAACAATCCGGCTAACAAAGACGGCTATGCCGCCTTCGTCAACAGCAACGCGGCCGTCATTGAGGCCCTCCAAAGCTACGCCCAGTGGATGAAGACTGACCTGTTGCCCCGCTCCCATGGCGACTTCCGCTGGGGTGCGGATACCTTCTCCAAGGCGCTGGAGTACAACGAGATGGTGGACATCCCGCTGCCGCGCCTGCTGCAGATCGCTTCTGCGGACCTGCACAAGAATCAAGCGGAGTTTGCGCGCGTCGCCCGGGAGATCGATCCCCACAAGACGCCGCAGCAGGAGCTCGCCGAGCTGGCGACGATGCATCCGGCCCCGGACAAGCTGTTGCAAGCCTTTCACGACCGTTTCGACTCCGAGATCGGCTTCATCCGCTCCCACCACATCATTACTCTGCCCAGCGATGTCCAGCCGGTGCTGGAGGAGACTCCGCCCTTCATGCGCGCGACCACGCAGGCATCCATGGACCCTCCCGGCCCCTTTGAGGTGAACTCCAACAAGGCGTACTTCAACGTCACGCTGCCGGAGCCCAGTTGGAGCCCGCAGCAGACCGCCGGGTACATGGCCGCCTTCAACATCGGCACCATCGTCTCCACCAGCGTGCATGAAGCCTACCCCGGCCATTATGTGCAATTCCTCTGGCAGTCGCAGTTTCCCTCCACCATCCGCAAGATTCTGGGAGCCAATACCAATATTGAAGGCTGGGCGCATTACTGCGAACAGATGATGCTCGATGAGGGCTACGGCCAGCCCGGCACAGGCGCAGCCGACGCACGCCAGGCGAAGCTGATTCGGCTGGGCCAGTTGCAGGATGCGCTCCTGCGCGATGCCCGCTTCGTCGTCTCTATCCGCATGCATACCGGCGTGGGCGGATGGCTGACCGTTCCCGAGGCCGAGCAGTTTTTCGTTCAGCAGGGATATCAGCCGCAACCCATCGCGGAGGTAGAGACCAAGCGTGGCTCCTCCGACGCTCTCTATCTCTACTACACCCTAGGCAAGCTGGAGATCATGAAGCTGCGCGCCGATGTGCAGAAAAAAGAGGGCGCGGCGTTCAATCTGCAAACGTTCCACGACGACTTCATGCGGCAGGGCTTTGCACCCATCAAGATCATCCGCCAGGCCATGCTGCACGACGACAGCCCCGTCCTGTGACCCGGCCGGCTTTGGGGCTTCCCCGTGTACGCAAAGAATAACCCATAGAGCACTGCCTGCTTCGGAGTTCCCAATCCAACGGCTTCTCAGCTTTCGGGCGCCCTGGCCGCAGCTTGAGTCGACAGGATCGCTTCCAGAAGCCAGCTCAGCTCCTTGGATTCGAAGCGGCTGTTCCGCATCGCGGCGAGATTGGCGCGCAGATGCTCCATGTGCAGCATGGAGGCAACAACCGTGGGAATCCCTAAGCCGCCGGTCACAAGGTTCAGCACCACGTCAGCCAGCACCGCATCATCGGCGGGCCGCAGCTTCTCCCGCAGTTCTGCGGGAGTCGCCGGCGCGGCAGCGAGCAAGCGGAGGAGCCTCTTGCCCTCGGCAACTCCCGCGGGACCACCGAACGGATGGTTTGCGATCGCGATGAGATCCCCCGCGGCCCGGCCGACCAACCGCTGCCCCAGACCCAGACTGAAGAGGTTGCAGGGAAACTGAAGATAGCGAAGGCCGGCGGGTCTGGTCGCTAACGCACTCTCGATCGCCTCAGGCTCCGCCGCAACTCCCACCCAACGCACCTTTCCGGCGGCCACCAGATCCTGGAGCGCCACGAAGAGTTCCCCGCGCTCCAGCACGCTCGGGGGCGGTTCATGCAGAGAGAGAACGTCAACATAATCGGTCCGGAGAGAGCGCAGACTCGCTTCCAGGCTGGCATGCAGATCCGCAACGCTGAAGTGGCCGGAAGAACGCTGTGCAGCCAGCGGCCCTTGCAGCCAGCGCCGCGCTCCCGGAGCCACGTGCAGCAGGCCGCGCACCAGCGGCTTCAATCTCCGCGCGGCAGACATAGGCCCAGCGGCGGCGGGTAAGACACCGAATTTGGTGGAGATCACAACCTCGGAGCGGCGGCCGCGCAGAAACTCCCCCAGCAGGGCCTCCGCCTCGCCATAACCATAGGATCGCGCGCTGTCGAAGAACCGGATTCCCGCCTCATAGGCAGCTCCCAGCGCAGCCAGCGACTCTTTGCGGCCCACCCGCCCCATTAAAGCGGCGCAGCCAAAGCCCAGCCCGGCGCAGCCAAAGCCCAGCCCAGCGCAGCCAAAGCCCAGCCCGGCGCAGCCAAAGCCCAGCTCAGCAACCCCTGCTGCTTCCCCCCAGCCGAGCTTCACCTCTCCAGCAGAAGATCTCTCACCCTCCGAATCACATCCCAGGGCGCTTCTTCTTGCGTCTCTAGCGTCCGGATCGTTCGCCTCGCCATCTGAAATCGTCTTCATGAGCATTTCTCTTGCAGGAAGCCCTGCAAACTGACAGAATTCGGTTGGCCATCTCCTGGGGGGATATCCAGCGGTCCTCCGTTTCTTCTAGTCTGTATTGGTGAGTTCGTCGCCTGGGCGCAGTTCAGGACGACCCTCTCGACCGCATGGCAGCGAAAAGATACAACATGGAGAGAGACCTCTACCTTTCATGACTCCGCAGAAGATTCGTAAAGCAGTGATCCCGGCGGCAGGATTCGGGACCAGGTTCCTTCCTGCCTCCAAGGCTACGCCCAAGGAGATGTTGCCGCTGGTTGACAAGCCTCTTATCCAGTATGGAGTGGAAGAGGCGGTAGCAGCCGGCTGCACCGATATCATCATCGTAACCGGGCGCGGCAAAACCACCATGGAGGACCACTTCGATCGTTCACCCGAACTCGAAGCGGCGCTGCAAGCCCGCGGCAAGAACCATCTGTTGGAGATGGTGCGCTCCATCGCCACCTTGGCCAACATCAGCTACGTTCGCCAGCCCGAGGCCCTTGGACTTGGCCACGCTGTCTTGATGGCCAAGCAACTGGTGGGCAACGAACCCTTCGCCGTCCTTCTGCCCGACGATATCGTGAACGCCCGGCCGAGTTGTCTGGCACAGATGGCCGGGGCCTTTGCCGAGACCCAGACCACAATCCTGGGCACGGAAGTGGTGGAGGGTGAAGCCATCTCTCTCTACGGCTGTCTGGACTGCGCGCCGCATCCTGCCAACCCGCGCCTGCTGGCGGTGCGCAACCTGGTGGAAAAGCCCAGCCCGCAGCATGCGCCCAGCCAGAATGCAATCATCGGACGCTACATTCTTACCCCTCGAATCTTTGCGATGATTGAGCAGCTTGCTCCTGGCGCTGGAGGAGAGCTACAGCTCACCGACGCCATCCGGGCGCTGCTGCAGCATGAGAAGGTCTTTGGCTTCCAATATACCGGTCAGCGTTACGACGCCGGTGACAAGCTGGGCTTCCTGCAGGCCTCTGTCGACTTCGCGCTGCGGCATGATGAGGTTGGCCCCGCCTTTCGAAAGTGGCTTCAGGCGCGGCAGCTCTGAACCCGCGCGAACCAAAAGCGGGACAGCTTCCAACCACGCAACGGAGATTCCGGATAAGAGTTGAGCCGAAGTTGAAATCACGCGCGGCGCGGCCGGGCCCTCGCCGCAAAAGGGGAACCCATCCAATCCATTGCCGCTATCCTGACCGCCTTCTGCCTGCTCGCCGTAGCGTCCGCTTCGACAACTCCCGGCGACGCGCTCTACGCCCATCCCGGCCGGCCGATCGACGCCGGCAGCGTGCGCCTGAACTTCTACTGCCTGGGAACGGGTTCACCCACGGTGATCTTCGACGCCGGCTGGGAGGATTGGTCGCCGGCCTGGGCGCTGATTCAGCCCAGCATCGCGCGCTACACCAGGGCCTGCGCCTACGATCGTGCCGGTAGCGGCTTCAGCAGCGCCGGACCGATGCCGCGCACCAGCGTGGAGATCGCCCGTGAACTCCACGCCGCTTTGCACCGGGGCCATATTCCCGGCCCGTACCTGCTCGTCGGGCACTCCTTCGGCAGCTATACCACGCGAACCTTCGCGGACCTCTACATGCCCGAGGTGTACGGCCTGGTGCTGGTCGACGGAGAATCCGGCGACCTCATCGGCCAGGGCTCGAGCGCTGCCGACCAGGCGGAGACTCGCGCGATGCTGGCCAACCTGGCCGCTTGCCGGGACGCCATTGCGAACCATCAGCCGCTGCCCCCGCTGCCGGCGCATGGTCCTGGCGCAAACTTCGCTCCACCGATACCCTGCTCGCACCAGTTCTTCCGCGGCCTGCCCATGCCGGAATGGTCGCCGGAGTTGAATGCGGCCGTGCTGCGCATCGCCAACAACCGCGTTGCGCTGTACAACGCCGTCATCTCGGAGATGCAGGAGATGCCTGCCGACCGGCAATTTTTAAAAGCCCACCGGCGCTCCTTCAGTCATCGGCCCGTCCGCGTGCTCACTGCGCAAAATCACGCCTACGATACGGAAAATACCCCGCCGGAGGTCCACGCAAGGCACCTTGCCGATGAGAGCAACTGGGCTGCTGTGCAGCGCCAGTATCTTTCGCTCTCCACCGACTCCAAACAGATTCTGGCCACGCAAAGCGGCCATTACATCCAGTTCGATCAGCCCTCGCTGGTGATCGACGCCATCCGCAGCGAACTCCATCGCTGAAGCAGATCAACGCCGGATCGGCGCTGGGCCGGATCCGGCGTGAGACGCAGCTTCAAGGACAACCACCGCAGCGGCGCCCGCGGAGTCGCGTATCCTGCAGAGTCGCGCACCCTGCGGAGTCGCGTATCCTGCGGAGTCGCGTATCCTGCAGAGTCGCGTATCCTTGCTGGCTTGGCCGCGCGAAGCATAGAATCGGGACGTCGTTGCGCGCGGAGCGAATCAAGCTTTACGTCATGCAAACCCATCTGGAGATCATCACCGACGACGCCAACCTCTGCGGGGAAGGACCCTTCTGGGATGACCGCGGCCAGGCTCTTTACTGGACCGACATCACCGGCCACCGCTTCTTCCGCTATGACTGGCGACAGCAGCGACGGGAGATCCTGAGCGACAACTTCCAGGTAGCCGGCTTCTGCCCGCAACAGGAGGGCGGATTTCTGGTGACCAACCACCATGGCATCTGGCTATGGGCGCCGGGAGCAAACCCTCTTCTGCTCGCCGCGCAGGCCCAGGGCCAGGAGTGCGTGATGAATGACTGCGCCGCCGATCCCATGGGACGGGTCTACTCCGGCTCCTGGCATCTGAATGAGCAGGGACGCTCCGCGCCGAGTTTTCTCTTTCGCATCGATACCGACGGTTCCGTTCATATCGCAGACGAGGGCATCTGCTTCTCCAACGGACTGGCGTTTTCTCCCGACGAGAGCACGCTGTACTTTGCCGACACCGTGGCGCGTTGCATCTACGCTTATGACTGGCGCCGCAGCGACGGCGCGCTTGGCCGCCGCCGCGTGCTCACGCGCATCGACCGGGCGGAGGGAGTGCCGGACGGGCTGGCGGTGGATGCGGAAGGCTTCATCTGGTGCGCGCACTGGTTCGGCGGATGCCTCACCCGCTACGATCCCGACGGCAAGCGGGAGCGGCGGATCGACCTGCCCGCGGCTCAAATCTCATCGCTGTGCTTTGGCGGGCCGGACCTGGATGAGATCTACGTGACTTCAGCGGCGCGCAGCAACTCTCTGATGCTGGCGCCGGAGGGCTATGACCCCGCCCAGCGGCTGATCGGAGGAGCCTTGTATCGGCTGCGCACCGGCATCCGCGGCCTGCAGAAGCACCGTTCCAACCTTTCACGAGCCGCCCTCGAGCAGGTTGCTGCGCCTACCCCCTCCCGCCCAGAGGAACCATGAAACAGACCTGGCGTTGGTTCGGCCCCGAAGATCCCGTTCCTCTGCACTATGCCTCCCACGCAGGCGCGACCGGAATCGTCACCGCCTTGCACCATTTCTATCGCGGGGAAGCCTGGCCGCTGACTGAAGTGCTGAAGCGGCGCGATGAGATCGCCGCCGCCGGCTTGGATTGGTCAGTGGTGGAGAGCATTCCCACCCACACCTCCATCAAACTGCGCACCGGCCCCTACCGGCGCTACATCGATGCGTGGATCGACTCCTTGGCCGCTATCGCGAAGGCCGGGGTGAAGACCCTCTGCTACAACTTCATGCCGGTGGTGGACTGGGTACGCACGGACCTCGCCTTCCGGCTGCCTTCTACCGGCTACGCCGTGCGCTTCGACGCCCTGGACTTCGCCGCCTACGATCTCTTCATCCTGCAAAGGCCCGGCGCGGAGGCCGGCTACGCCGAGGATCGCATCGCCGCCGCCCGGACGCGCTTCCAGCAGATGACCCCGGAGTTCATCGAGCGGCTGGAACGAACCCTGATCGGCGGCATCTCAGCCTCAGAGGCGTCCTACACCCGCGCATCGATGCGCGCCGCCATCGCCCAGTTTGACGGCGTTACGGCCGAAGATCTGCGCGGCAATCTGCTGGCTTTTCTGCGCGAAGTGGGCCCAGTGGCGGCGGAGTTGGGAATCCGCCTGGCGATCCATCCGGATGATCCCCCCTGGCCGCTGTACGGCCTGCCGCGCATCGTCTCAACAGCGGGCGATCTGCGCTCGATCCTCAATGGATACGACTCTGCTGTGAACGGATTGACCTTCTGCGCCGGCTCGCTGGGCTCCCGGGCGGACAATGATCTCGTAGCCATGGCGCGGGAGTTCGGGCCGCGTATTCACTTTCTGCATCTGCGCCAGGTGCAGCGCCAGCACGGCGGATCGTTTTATGAGTCCGAACACCTGTCGGGCAGCTCCGACATGCTCGGCCTCATCCGCGCCATGCTGGAAGAAGAGCGCCGCCGCGCGCGAGCCGGGCAGTCCGACTGGGAGATCCCCATGCGTCCCGACCACGGCCACCTACTGGGCGATGATATCGGGAAGCCGGGCAACGCCGGCTACTCTTTTGTGGGACGGCTCAAGGGGCTCGCCGAGCTGCGCGGAGCCATCTGCGGATTGCAGTATGCCGCCTCAGAGCTGCGTCCCAACGCGGTCGAGGAGGCAGGCCATGGCTGAGTTCGATGGAAAAGCAGCGCTCGTCACGGGAACCACGGGAATCGGTCGCGCGATTGCCCTGCGCCTGGCGGAAGGTGGCGCGCGCGCCATGGCCTGCGGCGTCGACTCCGCAGCCAATCAGGAACTCACCTGGGAAGCCCAGCGCCGCGGCCTCGCTCTCCGAGCCGTAGTGGCGGATGTGGCCGACCCAGAGTCGGTGCAGAGCTTTGTCGATCAAGCGGCGCGCGAACTCGGCGGCATCGACATGCTGGTCAATGCCGCCGGCATTCATCCCTTCGGTTCCGTGGTGGAGACCGATCCAGCCACCTGGAACCGCTGCATGAGCGTGAACTTGGGCGGCATGTATCTGATGGCGCGCAGCGTGATTCCCGAGATGAAGAAGCGGGGAGGCGGCAGCATCGTCAATCTGGCCTCCGTGCAGGGCTACGCGTGCCAGGTCGGCGTTGCGGTGTACGCCACGTCGAAGGGAGCCATCCTGAGCCTGACCCGCGCCCTCGCGCTGGATCATGCCGGCGACCATATCCGGGTGAATTCCATCAGCCCGGGATCGGTGCGAAGCCCCATGCTGGCCACCTCTGCCCAGCACTTCTCTCCCGGAGCTTCGCTGGAGGAAAGCTTCGCCCGCTTCGGCGCCGCGCATCCCTTGGGACGCATTGGAACCCCGGAAGAAGTCGCCGAACTGGCGGCCTTCCTGCTCTCCGAAAGAGCCTCCTTCTGCACCGGCAGCGACTTTCGAGTGGATGGAGGGCTGCTGGCCGGCATTGGAGTCCGTTAAAGCGGCTCCCCCTGCCGTTCGCGGATGCAGTCCCTGGCGCCTGTCCGTCTCGAGCAGGTGCGGCGATAGCTTCTTCGGCAGTTTGCTTTGGCTACGAACCCTCTTCTGAACATCGAAGTGACCAGATGCCTCCGCCATCAGACGCCGGGGGAGAGCAACTCACGGAAAGATGCCGTCGCGAGCCGCTCTCACCTTTCGTCGAGAGATCGTCACGGCCACGATGTGGCCTGCCTTGCAAGGGAGCACGGATCTCCCGCAGAACCCGATGCCAGCTATCCTTTTAGACCATTTTCCCTGATGATGGGTGTACGGAAGCGGGCGTTCAGTGGCGTTTTCATTGAGGAAAACGCCCACAGGAGTCGTTCCCCTTGCTTACACCTTCAGGGAAAATGGTCGAGCTCGGGCAGGAAACGGGAAGATTGGGTGACGGCGATGGCCACAACAGAGCGAGCGCAGGATGTCAAGCCGCGTCGCCGCTGGCGCATCGCCTGGCTCCTCGGGCTTGGCGTACTCATCAACTACTTCGATCGTGTCAATCTCTCCGTCTCGCATCATGCGTTGATCGCCGCCTTCGGGATCTCCAACGTCACCTTCGGCATCCTCGCGAGTTCGTATAACTGGACCTACGCTTTGTGTCAGATACCCATCGGCTCCGCGCTCGACTGGATGGGCGTGCAGCGCGTGGGCCGCATCAGCACCTTTCTATGGGGCCTGGCCTCGTTTGCAGCCGCAGCGGCTCCCAACGTGCCATCCTTCTTCGCGGCAAGGCTCGCCCTGGGAGTCGGCGAAGCTCCCACCTTCCCCGCCAACGCCAAAGCGATCGGAAACTGGTTTCCAGCGCAAGAGCGCAGCTTCGCAACCAGCTTCTTTGACGCGGCGGCGAAGCTGGCCTCAGCTCTTGGCGTGCCTTTGATCGGCGTCCTGTTGCTGCGCGTCGGCTGGCGGCTGAGCTTCGCAGCCACCGGACTCGTCAGCATGCTGTACTTCCTGCTCTTCTTCTTTGTCTACCGTGATCCGGAGCAGGATCCTCGCCTCAGCCCGGAGGAACTCGCCCTCATCCGCGGACACGAAACTTTCCCGGAAGATGCATCGCAAGCTCAGGCATCGCTCTGGCGCCTGCTGCAACAGCGGCGAGTTCTCGGGCTGGCCATTGGTTTCGGATCCTATAACTACATTTTTTATCTTCTGCTGGTGTGGCTGCCGACCTACCTGTCAGAGTCCCTGCACACCAATCTGCTGGACTCCTTTCTTTACACCGGAGTTCCATGGCTGGTGGCCACCGCAGCCGATCTGCTGATTGGCGGATGGCTTGTGGACGCGCTGATTCAGCGCGGCTGGAACGCAAACCGCGTGCGCATGTTCGTTCTGGTGGGCGGAACGGCGATGGGCCTGGGCATTCTCGGCGGCGCGCGCGCACACAGTCCCGCCGAAGCTCTGGTTTGGATCAGCGTCTGCATCGGCGGACTGTCCGCGGCAGCACCTGTCGGATGGTCCTTTCCCTCGCTCATTGCCCCGACCGGCTGCGCGGGACGCGTCGGCGGCATCATGAACTTTTCCAACCAGATCTCCGGGATTGCGGCATCCATCCTCACCGGCATTCTGGTGCAAAGGTGGCACAACTTCGCCCCCGCGTTTACGGTGGCCGCGATATACCTTTCCGCCGGAATCTTCGCTTACATCTTTCTGCTGCGCAACGCCGCGCCTATCCGGCTATAGCATTTTCAGTGTTGATGGGTGTCCCGAAGAGGGCTTCCAGTGGCGTTTTCATTGGGGAAAACGCCCATGGAAGTCGAGGCATGGGGTACACCTACACTGAGACAGCTTTAGGGAAGGCAGCGGGTTAAGACTTGCCTTTCCGCGCTACCGTTGCTCGCGTGGATCCCGTCGAGATGCCTCCGTCCACCAACAGCGTCTGGCCCGTCACATACCGGCTCGCCTCCGACGCCAGAAAGAGCACGGCGCCATCGAGATCGTTCGGTTGGCCAGGGCGCCGGATGGGAATGCGCTCGATCAGGTACTCCACCCAATCGGGGTCCTCGTAGAGCACCTGGTTCTGCCGGGTCTTGAACCACCCTGGAGCCAGGCAGTTCACGGTCACGCCGTGCGGACCCCAGTCCGCAGCCAGGCTCATCGTCAACTGGCGGATGCCGCCCCGGCTAGCTCCATACGGCGCCAGGCCGGCGTAGCCAAATACGCTGGTGACGGAGCCAACGTTGATGATGCGCCCATAGTGATGAGCGATCATGCCGCGAGCAATCGCCTGCGCGACAAAGAAGCTGCCGCGCAGGTTGGTGTCCAGCACCAGATTCCAATCCTCCCAGGTGACATCGAGCGCCGGCTTGCGAACGTTGCAACCGGCGTTGTTGACCAGAATGTGAATCTGTCCCAGGGCCGCTTCAGCCTCAGTAGCCATGCGCTCAATGCTGGCGGGGTCGCGAACGTCCAGTTCCAGAGCCACGGCGCGGCGTCCCAGGCTGCGCATCTCTTGCGCAAACTCAGTCAGCGATTCGCGACGGCGGCTGGTCAGGATGAGATCAGCGCCCGCCCTCGCCAGGGCCCGGGCAAAGTACTGGCCCAGCCCACGGCTGGCTCCAGTCACCAGAGCCACCTGTCCCTTGAGATCAAAAAGAGAGTCTTCCATCAGAGCTTCTCCGCCAACGGGGCCAGGACGATCTTCATGAGGTTCGGCTCATTCGCATAGAGGCGCTCAAACCACCTTGGGCCTTCCTCCAGGGGCGCAACCGCAGAGATCAGCGGCTTCACCTTGATCTTTCCCGAGGCAACCAATTCGATGGCCTGCGGATACTCGCCGGCGGAGGCCGCCGTACCCTGCAAACGCAGTTGACGGCTGACCACGGTCTGCAGGGGAATCGAAACCCGCGGCGAGATATTGCCGATCAGGACAACAACTCCGCCCTTGACCACCGACTCGATCGCCGCCGTCACCGTCTCCTCCCTGCCAACAGCCTCCAGCGCAACATCGACTCCCGCGGGTGTTCTGCGCAATACCTCGCGGATCATCTCGGCTCCGGAGAGATGCAGCGCCTCATCGGCCCCCAGAGTCTCCGCCATCCGCAGCCGCGTCGCATCGATATCGGCCACCAGCACCCGGCTGCACCCAGCAATGCGCGCCGCCTGCAGGGTCAACAGCCCGATCATTCCAGCGCCGACGATGAGCGCGGTCTCGCCTCCGCGAACTCCGGCCATCCGCACTGCGTGCAAAGCCACGGAGACCGCCTCCAGCATCGCCGCCTCGGCAAACGGCATGGCATCGGGCAAGGGGTAGAGAATGCGCGCCGGCACCACCAGATACTCGGCAAATGCGCCGGCGCGCCGAAATTCACTACAGGAGACGCCGATCACCTCGCGGCGTTCGCAAAGATTCACCTCGCCGCCCCGGCAGAAGGAACATTCTCCGCAGGAGACCGTGGAGTCAAAGGTGACTCGATCGCCCGGCTGCCAGGAACGGACGCCGAACCCCACCTCGGCAACCACCCCCGCGGCCTCATGCCCCATGACGATGGGAGGAATGCGGCGACCGGAGGAGCCGTCGTACCCGTGAACATCGCTGCCGCAGATGCCGCAGGCAGCCACCTGAATCAGCACCTCGCCACTGCCCGGCGAGGGCCGCGGCAGGTCCACCAACTCAAAACGTTTGTACTTGGCCAGCACCAGAGCCTTCATCGAATTCACGCAGTCCTTTCTGCTGCCCCGCGCGAGTCAGACAGCACCGTCAGGCGCTGACCGTCCCCATTGCCAGGGAAGACTCCTGCCCCGGCCACCTGTGCCTCCGCCTGAGCCTCACGCTGCACGTCACGACGAGCGCCTTCCTCTCCCGTTGTTGGGCCGGCCCCACGGTGGACGATTCGGGAAAGCTCCTGAGCCGCTCCCACCCGGTGAGAACCTCGACTCGCCGGATGCCGATCCGGTCTTTTGGAAAACTTGACGAACTTCTCTTCGAAGCAGGCGCAGAGATCGCCCGGGGAACGACTCCTGCAGATGAGCGTACGCGTTCAAAACGCAGGGATCAAGGGCACCACGCCTACGGCGCAGCTCGAAGAAAGACGGTGGAAAGTTGCGTTCGTCTCAGGCCGAGAGAATCTCTCTGCCAAGGGACGAATAGCCCGCCAAAGGTTTATTTGCAGTGCGCAGGATGGACTGCTGCGCGGGGAGCGGAGAACGCGGCGCAGGTAGACCTGTACCACCCAGAGATGTTTCTGATGGCGGGGCGAAGAACCTGCGAAGGCGCGCTGTTGCGGCTTTCGCTTATGCTGGAAGCTCGAAGGTATGATCTCTGACTCCAAGCTCGATCCGGCCCGGCGGCGGCGCATGCGCGCCGCGGAGCGAAAGCTGCTGGAGGCGCAGAAGCGGCTGAGGCAGGCCGAGCGGAGCATCGTTCACTGGAGCCGCGTTCTGGCTGACCTGCGGTATGAGAAGAGCTGCGCAACCCAGCACCCGCTCTGGCCGGAGGAAGAGATGAAGTCGCCGGACCAGGCGGGAGTTGATCTTAGCGAACGGGTTGAATCCGCCTTCGCCAAGCACGATGGGTAGCAACCCGCAACAGGAGGAAGGTTCCATGGAGATCCAGCGAGCGGGAGCGCAGCCCTCGGAGAAGGGCTCCGCAGCATGGTTTACCGGAGTGGTGCGGATCGATCCCTTGTTCCTGGCGCCGGAGCCGGCCCGCGTGCAAGGCGCAAGCGTTACCTTTGAACCCGGAGCCCGGACCGCGTGGCATACCCATCCCCTGGGCCAGACTCTGCTCGTCACCGCGGGTCGCGGTTGGGCGCAGCGCGAGGGTGGCCCTGTGCAGGAGCTCCGCCCGGGAGATGTCGTCTGGTTCGCTCCGGGAGAGAAGCACTGGCACGGCGCCACGTCCAGCACCGCCATGAGCCACATCGCCGTCCAGGAGCGGCTCAACGGCAGAGTGGTTGATTGGATGGAGCCGGTCAGCGATGAGCAGTATCACAAGAGCTCAGGCGGAGAAAAGTAGCCTGCCCTTCTGAACGGCGCAAGCGGATTCCCCCTGAACGAGAGCCTGGCTTCCCGCATCCGTCCGGACGCGGCGAGCAGGGGTGCCGGGGTGGGATCCTTGTCCAGCACGCAAAGGGATCGGCTCTCGGCGGGCGATGCGAAGAGATGGGAAACGACCAAATGCCGGTGCGCCGGCCCGTGCATCTCCGGCGATCAGGCCCTTCAGTGACTTTAGTCGCTGCCCGGTCTTCTCGCTGTCACCTAGTCTTTACGCCATGGAGGAATTTTTCCCATGGTCGCAACGCAAACCACCCTTCGTGAGATCGCCATTCAACAACCATCCTCGCTACGTGTCTTTGAACGCTTCGGCATCGATTATTGCTGTGGTGGAAGCAGACCGCTGGCGCAGGCATGCGAGGAGATGTCCATCGATCCGCAAGCTCTTCTCCAGGCGCTTGAGCAAGCCGCAGCCGCAGGCGGCCCAGCCGGCCGCGACTGGACAAAGGAGACGCTGGAGGCGATCTGCAACCATATCGTCGAGAAGCACCACGCTTCGATCCGAACCGAAGTTCCGCGTCTCCAGTCCCTTGCTCAGAAGGTGGTCTCGCGCCACGGAGCCGTCCATCCTGAGCTGAAGGAGATTCAAGAACTCGTCGAGTCCCTTGGGGAGGAGCTTTTGCAGCATATCCAGAAAGAGGAGCGGATGCTGTTTCCCCGCATCACCGAATTGGAGCGCAGTCACGGCGGCGGAAGTCGTCCACACGGCTGCTTCGGAAGTATCAGAGACCCGATCCGGGTGATGCTGGCCGAGCATGACTCATCCGGCAGCGCCCTGGCGCGGATGCGCTCTCTCAGCAGAGACTTCAACCCCCCGGACAACGCTTGCCCCACCTATCGCGGCTTCTATCAGGCGCTTTCCGAGTTGGAAGAGGATCTGCATCGGCATATTCATCTGGAGAACAACATCCTGTTTCCGCGCGCTATCGAGATGGAGTAGGGCTGAGCTGCCCGGACGGCAAAGCGTGGTTCCAGATTGCGCAATCCGGGTCTCGCCCGGCATCAAGATGCTTGCAGGACGACGCTAGCGCAATAGGCTCCGGGGCGGTTGCGCGGCAGTGACACGAGAAACTGGATGGGACGGGCAAACGGCAGCTTGGGCCGCTGAGCCGTCAGAGACTCCACCCCCGCTTGGCCTCGACTCCGGCTGCCTCACTCGACCTTATCCGGCGATTGTTCCGCGGCTTGACCGCAAATCGAAGAGGGCGCGGCGCCTGCCAGGATCTGGAGCTATGGATCACCGCGATCGGCAACGCTGTCGAGCAGCACACCAGCAACCCGAATCCCTTGCTTGATGCGGAGATGGCCGCGGGCGCCTGCGGAAAACTCAGCCGCGCGCTGCACTTTCGTCTGAAGCTCCGTCCGTGCCGCACATTACGCTGTCGTGGAGGTTGTAGAGGCTGACAATTGGCTGTAGAGCAGCCCCAGAGCCGTAAGGCTTCCGTCCGTATTGAAGAGGACTGAACTTGCCAGTGCGTTGGAGTTTGTGGACGGCCACGGATACCATGCGTAACCTTTTACATAGCTTAGGTTGTCCATTGCCGGGCAGACGGTCTCCATAAAATTGCTTACCTGTTGGACACTGTATTGATTGGGTACGCCATTGACCGCGTTGTAATCGGCAACCGCGAACTCCGTGACGTAGATCGGGCGCTGATAGAGCGTGTACACATTGTCGAGCATATCGAGGAAGGCTGAGGAGTTAATTCCGCCATAGCTGTGCACAGCAACGGCATCGCATTGCAGGTTCTGCTGCTCGATGGCATTCATGAAGGTTTCCATCCACGTGCCGAGCGGATCGGCAGGAGCCGGAGAGACCAGTTCCTTGGCGATTCCCTGCAACTGCGGCCACGCGGCGATCGCAGTAGCCACAGGAATGTTGGACTGATTTGGGTTGTCAGGCTCATTGAAGCCGAGGAGCATCGAAAGATGCTCCGCACTGAGAGTTTGAAGCAATGTGGGACTGGTCTTCGGATACCAGCCCCATACCATCGGAAAGAAGCTCATCGAAGGCGTCGTAGCGGGCATGCCGCTGGTGGACGGATTGGCCCCCCAGTTGTAGTACCAGGAAGTGACGAGATTGCTCTGCGAAGGCGCAGCGCCGGCAATACCCTTTTGCGTAAGAACGCTGCTGACGGGAGGGGTGTTGTTCTGGACTGACCCGCCACAGGCAGTGAGCGTAAGAAATGCAGAACTTGCAGCAATGAATTCACGGCGGGAAATAGGCATCAGATGTCCTCCAAAGATGATTGCGATGCGCTGATGATCTGTCTGGATTCAGCGGGCGGGCTGCGGAGAGATGGTTCCATACAGCCACAAAACAGAAAGAG
>JAKART010000203.1 GCA_021819255.1 Acidobacteriota bacterium | reverse complement strand
CCAACGCAGCCAACTTCAAGATCTCCAGTTGCGGCGCAAAGCGCACCACCAAGGGCGTTCCCGCCAGCGGTCCCAGTTGCGCTGGGTCCATGCCCCCGCCCAGCGAGATCAGCAGTTGCGCCTCCAGCCCTTCGCAGGCCTGCGCAATCACCCGGAAGATCGCCTCCGAACCATTCTGAAAGGTGCCAAGCGAAGCATAGATCAGCGGCCTGCCGTCCAGGCGCTCCCAGCAAAACTCCACCGCTGGGCGCTGCCGGGCATGAACAAACGGCCCGGTGTAATAAAGTCCGGGCGGCTTTGAGCCGCGCAGCGGAAACTCAAACTCCGCGGGCAATTGCGTGATCTGCGCCAAGGTGGACAGCCCATCCTCGGGGCGATTGTAGGGCTGAAGTCCCCAGGCGATGCGCTGCGCGCTGATCTCGCGAAAGATGGGAGCACCGATCCACAGCAGCAGTTCAATGGCCAGCCGGTTGCGCAGCCGGCCAAGCCAGTCCTCCCGCGCCGCCCAGCCCAGCCAGAAGGGCGGAAACCGGTCGTCGTGCAGCAGCGGGGGCAGCAGAGCAATCGAAATCCAGGGCAGCCCCAGATAGTCGGCTACGTTTCCCGCAAAGTCCGCCTCATCCACCAGAAGCGCCTCCACACCGGCCTCACGCACCGCGCGCGGTCCATCGCGCAGAACCATGCGCGCCGAGTTCCGCACCCGCTGCAAGGTGAAGCGCAGGGTCGCCACTCCCTTCAGCCCTGCCATCCGCTCATCCAGCCTGGCCAGCGAACCCGGCGGGTACTCTTCGGCGCCAATGCAATGAAACTCGATACCGGCGGCTCGCACCCGCTCCTCGGTATCGGCGATTCCGAAGAGAATCACCTTGTGGCCTCTCAACTCCAGAGAGCGCGCCAGGGCAGTCATCGGATTGATGTGCCCAGTGGCCGGAAAGCAAAAAGCTCCGAATCGCATCATGCCTTTCTTGAGTCGTTCTCCAACCGTTTCCAGGTCGTTTGCCAACATCGCCTTCCGATCGCTTCCAGACGGCTCAATCGCAGCGCAGCGCATCCACCGGGGAGAGCTTCCCCGCCCGCCAGGCGGGAATCGCGCCGGCGATTAGACCGGCCAGAAGCGCGATGGTCAGCGCCTTGACCAGCACAGGCCACTGCAGGGTCGCCACAAAGAAGCTCGCGGTCTGCGGCAAGACCGCCAGAATACACAGAGCGCACCATCCGAGGCCGATGCCCAAAACGCCTCCGCCCAGGCCCAGCAGGGCAGCCTCCAGTTCGATGTGCGCCAGCACCTTCCATTGCTTCCAACCCAGCGCGCGCAAAATGCCGATCTCGCGCGTGCGCTCAAAGACGGACATGGCCATGGTGTTGGCGATGCCCAAAATCCCGATCAACAGCGCCAGCGCCGAGGTTCCCCAGGCCGAGGTCTTCGCCAGAGCGACAAATTGATTGCTTCTGGCCCGCTCGACCGCCGGCACGGCGCGCGCCCCGGGCACCGCCGCCTGGATCGCAGCCTGCGCGGATCGCAGGTAGGCGCCCTCGGCTTCGCCCGCCGGGGCGGGGCGCAGGCGCACGTCAATGGTGGAAACCTTCCCATCCATGCCGCTGAGCTGCTGCAACTGGTCAAGCGGCATCACGATCGCCGCCGCTTCCAGCGTGGATGCGGCATGATAGATCGCAGTCACACGGAACTCCGTGCCTTGCAGCTCGATGCTATCGCCCGGCGACTTGTTCAGATCCTGCGCGAGCAGGTCGCCGAGCATCACCTCCGGCTGCCCGTTGCTCACCCGCTTTCCTTGGAGAATCTTCAGAGAATTGAACTCGAACGCGTTGGCCTGCCAGCCGTAGACCAGCGCATTGATCTCCGGTGTCACGTCCATCAGATTGAAGATCGTGGGTGAAACCTGCGCCACCATGGGTAGCGCCCGAATCTTCGCCGCCGCCGTCTCATCCAGTGTCGTATTCAGGAAGCTGCCTTGAATGACCGAGAAGTCCGTGTTGGTGCTGGAGTAGATGCGCATCCATTGCTGCTCAAAGGAGGTTGAGAAGCCCACCAAGCCGACAAACGCACCCACGGCCATGCCGATGCCGAAGAGCGTCAGCAGCGTCCTCAAGCGCCGGCGGCGGAGGTTCTTCAGTACATACCCAGTAAAAGAGAGCGACGTGGTCATGCGGTTTCGGGGCTTCTTCCATTCCGTCCAGAGTCGATCCATGGCGAGCTTGCAACGGCAGCGCACCGCGCCCACAACCAGAATATGGGTTCGGGCTGGCGATCTCCAAATCCGTGGTCCGCGCCAGTGCTGCCGCGCCCGAAGAAATGCATCTGCTCAGAGGCGCCCCTTGTGAAGAGCGGGAGTTGACCCACATCCATACCTCCTCTGAACAACCGACACGGGCTTGGGTCCGGGTTTGGATGCGAGGGCGTCCTTTCCTTTCGCGTACCCCGCATCTCGCCCTTCCGAAACCTGGGCCGGTAGCGGAACTGCTGCTTGGCCGGCTCGCCGAAGAACCCTGGAAGTGGAAGATTCTTTCACGGTTTCAGCATGAACTGCGCGGACAAGGATGCCCGAGAAGAGTCCCCGGCCCAGACCGTATAGACGCCCGGCTCAACAGACCATTCGTCTGCGGCGTTCCACACCGCAAGCTGATCCTGCGGTACACGAAAGGTCACGGTCTTCGTCTGTCCCGGATCGAGATGGATCCGAGAAAAACCCGCCAGAGATCGGCTCGGAGTCTCGACGCTGCTCACGTCCTCGCGCACGTAGAGCTGAGCGACTTCATCCCCTGCGGCCCTGCCCGTATTCGTCACGTCGACGGTGGCCTCGATAGCGCCGTGACTGCCCGGAGCGGGCGCTTGCACCGTCAGGTGACCAAAGTGAAAGGTGGTGTAGCTGAGGCCGAATCCAAAAGGAAATAAGGGCTTGGCATCGGAGCCGACGTATCGGTAGACCCGCGAAGGATCGGCGTCATAGACGTCCGGCAGTTGCCCGACCGACCGGGGGAAGGTGACGGCCAGGTGGCCACCCGGATCATTCTCCCCAAACAGCGTCTCGGCGATGGCTCTTCCGCCGAACTCACCGGGATACCAGGCCTCAAGGATTGCGGCCACGTGCTGCTCTGCCCAATCGATGGTCAGCGGCCGCCCGTTCTCCAGAACCAGCACCAGCGGCCTTCCCGTAGCGGCCACAGCTTCAAGCAGCTTCTCCTGATCTCCGGGCAGGCCGAGATGGGACCGGTCAAAACCCTCGCCTGAGATTCCTTGCCACTCGCCCAGTCCCATGATCACGACCTGCGCGCTACGGGCCTTCTCGACCGCAGACTCCATGTCGTTCCCCTCGTCGAAGCTGACCGTCGCATGCGGCAGAAGTTCACGGATTCCCTGAAGCAGGCTGATCTTCAATCCATTCGCGTGATTTTCATAGTCGCCATAACGAGCCTTGTCGCCATTGGGACCGATCACGGCAATACGCTGCGTAGACCGGGAAAGCGGCAAAAGGCGACCTTCATTCTTGAGCAGCGTCATCGACTCCAGCGCCGCGCGCAGGGAAACGGCCAGATGAGCCGGCGAACGATGCACCTTTGCATCCAGTGCCGGGTTTACATACGGATGATCCAAGAGCCCCAGAGCAAACTTCACCCGGAGCACCGAACGAACGGCACGATTGATGTCTTGCTCCGAAAGCGACCCGTCGTGAACACACCCGATCAGGGCCTCGTCAAAGACATCCTGCGGAAGATCGTAGAACTGCATGTCAACCCCTGCCCGTATGGCCATGCAAGCGGCGTCCTGAGGGGTCGCAGCGACCTTATGAACTCGGTAGAGATTTTGAATCGCGCCAAGATCGGAAAGCACAAAGCCTTGGAAGCCCCACTCCCGGCGCAGCACCTTCTTCAGCAGGAACGGATTGTCCGTCATCGGGATGCCGTCAATCTCGTTATAGGCGGCCATCACACTCATCACATGCCCCTGGCGAACCGCCGTCTCGAACGGCCGCAGCATGATCATCCGCAGCTCCCG
Organism: Acidobacteriota bacterium; assembly: GCA_021819255.1. Taxonomy (GTDB): domain Bacteria; phylum Acidobacteriota; class Terriglobia; order Terriglobales; family Acidobacteriaceae; genus Granulicella. Next base: position 1,224 of record JAKART010000203.1, on the reverse strand, counting down.
CTCTCCCATATCGACCGGGGATGTATTCACGCCGGCCTCCGGCGCGCCATAGGCGGCAAAGTGCTTGGGCTCCGCCACCACCGTGTGATCCGTCGCCAAGCCATCTGCCTGCGCGCCATCGATGAAAGAGAGCCCCAACTGCCCGGCAAGATAAGGGTCTTCGCCGTAGGTCTCCTCCACTCGACCCCAACGTGGATCTCGCGCCAGGTTCAAGACCGGGGCAAGAATCATGTCTACGCCGGTGGCGCGGGCCTCCGATCCGATACTGGAGCCCGTCTCGCGCAAAAGTTGCCGGTCCCACGTGTCTCCCAGGCCCAGCGGCGCGGGAAAGACGGTGCCGGTGTTGAAGCCGTGCAGCCCTTCTTCGATAAAGAGCGCCGGAATGCCGAGCCGATTATGGGAGATCACCCAGCTTTGAATCGCATTCGACTGCTCAGGCGTCGGATTCAGGTCATGGATGGAGCCAACCCCCAGCTCGCCCCATAACCTCTGCGCCTTCCGGGGGACAAAGATCGCATCCGCCGCAGCATGGGTCTTGTCCGTGTAGCGGCTCATGATGGAGGTCGCGCCGGCGTACATATCCAGTTGGCGGACCTTTTCCTGCAGAGTCATCCGGCCCAGCAGATCATCGACGCGGGCTTCCATCGGCGCACGGGCGTCTCGGTACAGCGGCCGCTTCTGCGCCGGCCGGAGGGCGGCGGCCTGGACGCCAACAGGAGCTACGGCACATGCCGCTGCAACCGCCGGAACAAGCAGCGCAACCTTGCGGATGAGGGTTGCGGCCAATCGGAAATCGAATCTCCCTCGCAAGTCTCCCCTGAAACCACCCCTGGAAGACGACCACGCATGTGATTCACCGTCAGGAGATGGGACAAGTGCGAGCCTGCATCGAATCATCTTGAAGATGACTTTACCCGACCGACCAAACAAACGTCATTCCAGCCGACACGCTTCCGCACCTGCGGCCCCCTCCAAAACAAAAAGGGAGTAGACGCGAGTCTTCCCCCCTCTTGCCGAACGAAGATACGAAGCTGGCTGAAAAACTCTCGCTTAGAGAGGCTGAACGTCAGAGGCCTGCCATCCCTTGGGGCCCTTGACCACGTTGAACTGAACCGCCTGGCCTTCCTGCAGGCTCTTGAAACCATTGGAGTTGATGGCCGAGTAATGCACAAAAACATCCTCACCGTTCTGACGGCTGATGAAGCCAAATCCCTTGGCGTCGTT
>JAKART010000202.1 GCA_021819255.1 Acidobacteriota bacterium | reverse complement strand
GATCTGGAGCGAACGGCTCAAGCGCCGGCCCTCCGGGTCTTGGCTCAGCCGATCCGAGTCTCCAGGGAGTGCCCCAGGAGCCGGAGAGCCCCCATCCGATTCCACTCTTCATTGCAAGAAACGCCCGGCGTCTCGCTTTTGCGAGGGGGGAGCGGGACAATCCCCTGTATCGCAATGCGGGCCTGCTGCGCTATACTTCGGGTGCAGTATCAAGGTATACGTCCGAGGTCTCCCAATGAAGAAGCTACTCACCGTCCCTGTCCTTGCTCTCTCCTTCCTCTCCGCCAGCGCGATGGCCCAGACCTTCAAAGGCGTCGTATCAGACTCCATGTGCGCCCACAACAATCTGGCCAAGGCTTCCACCGCCGCCCATGCCGCCTGCGCCAAGAAGTGCATCGGGATGGGATCTCCTGCGGTTCTGATCGTGGGAACCAAGGTCTACAACGTCTCGAATGCGAGCAAGTTGAATGCCTATGCGGGCAAGACCGTCACCGTCAACGGCTCGCTCTCGGGCAACACCATCACGGTGAAGTCGGTTAAGGACTAGTCCTCCTCTGGTCTCCGGTGGGCTGCCGTACGCAGCCCCACCGGCCTGCTGCTCATGCCATGTGCCGCAAGCTCTGCTGCATCACTCGGCAGCGTGCTGGTGTAGTGTGTACATCTGACAGCAGGTTACCCACGATCTGCGCCGGGCAAATCGGGCGCGGCTTTACCACCCCTATTCGTCCCCCAACTTGAAATCTGAATTTGGGCGTTGCAAGTGTAGTGCCGGGGGACAAAACCCTTCCAAATCTCTCTCTTCAGACGCTTGTGTTCAACTAAGATGACTTCTAAGAGTAGACTCACGAGCAGGTTCTTGGGAAGAAGCGCCTGAAGAGAATGAAGAACGTCTCTCGCAGGGAAGGAAGACTCTCCCCGGAGCCCGTGGGTTGCAGCCCAACGGTCGAAGTCCGCCGTCCGGAAGGCTCTTTCTTCGCCAAGGAGTCCGATTGAAGAACGGTTACCGCATCCTGACAATGCTCTGCTTCGCTTTGATGGCTTGCCCGCTCGTGCAAGCTCAGGCAATTCCCGCTGCGATTCGGCCGCTGAACTTCTCAGTCTTCGGAGGCGCCACCGGAGATTACACAGGTCTGGCCGGCGGCAGAAACGTTGGCATCACCGCGGGAGCCGACATGGGCTTCCGCCCCTATCATCTCTTCTACTTCTCCGTCGAGGCTCGTGGAACCTATCCCGTGGACCAAGGCAGCATCGATGGCCAGGAGAACTTCCTCTTCGGGGGCCGGGTGCAGCGCTATTACAACCGCTTCCGGCCCTATGCGGACTTCCTTTATGGCCGCGCCAAGATCAATTATGTGAATGGCGGTTATCCCAATCCCGGGGGAACGCTCCTCTTCATCAGCTCCGTCTCAAACGTATTCGCCTTCGGTGGCGGGCTGGACTACGTCCTGACCCCCCACTTTGATCTCAAGGTCGACGCCCAGTTTGAGCACCTCAGTACGCCGGTGACCACCAGCGGCGCCATCTACTCCAAACCCATCACGGTGGGCGTGGTCTACCACTTCGGAGATCCCGCGCTGCCCTGACCAGGCTCCGCTTCAGAGCCTCCGGCTGGATGCGCGCCCGCATCCCCTGTCAGGTGCCGCGGAGATTTTTGCCGCAGGCCCTCTGCGCAAGGCACCGCAGGGGCTCGCGCCGCCGCGACTGCCACTCTAATAGCGCGTCACCACCTCACGATGCCGCTCCACCCACCAGCAGGGGGCGTAGCCCTCCTGAGGGTAAAGGGAGCGGCTGCAAGGCTGCGCAAACGTTCCGGTTGGGAAGTAATCCAGCTTTCCGCCCTTGAGGCCGGCAGCGGTGTACGTCTTCACGATCACGGATCCCATCCCTCCGCCGCGCGCGGCTCTTCCTCTCCAGATGGCCCAGTCCAGCGGGTACAGCAGGGCGGCCATCAACAGCACAATTCCGATCCCGCGCAAAACCATCAGGAAGACAAACTTCTCGATAACCAGCTCTTCCTCCATCCTCGCTTCGCTTTCTCTCGGCGCCGACGCCGGTCCGGGTCGCTGGAGCCTTTCTCTCCCGCGGCCATCGAGCCAGGAAAGAAGCCTCTCGCCTCAAAGATTGAATAACTCGCGCAGCCGTTTGGTCTGCGACCGGCTCACCGGCACCTCTGTCTGCTTGCGATCGTCCATGCGCAACTGATAGCTGGACTTGAACCACGGCACCACTTCACGGATGTGCTGAATGTTCACCACATAGGACCGGTGCACCCTCCAGAACTGCTCCGGATCCAGTTGATCGGTCAACTCCTCCAGGGTTCTGCAGTTGGAATCCCCCTCCAGCGTCTTGGTGACCACCGAGATTCTTCCCTCGCCGATCGTGGCAAAGCACAGATCCTTCTGATCCACCAGCAGCAACCGGCTCTGGGCCCGCACCACCACCTTGCCGGACCGTCCCTGGCCATTGGGACCCGCTCCCAAGACACCGGAGGCGGCGATCGCCGCCTGCTCCTCCATCATCTTCAGCAGAGCATCCAGCTTGGCCTCCGCGCCGGCCATGCGGCTCTGGACCCGCAGCCCATCCGGGAGCTCGCCGCGGGCTTCTCTGCTGCCGGAGCCTGCACTGCCGGCTCCCTGACTCTCGGCGCAACGCTCCCGCACCTTCTCGATCGTTCGCTGCACTCTCTTGCTGTCAAACGGCTTCAGCAGATAATCCACGGCATTCACTTCGAAGGCCTTCACCGCATATTGGTCGAAGGCGGTAGCGAACACGACCTGTGGGAGGCGCATCTTGCGGTCCAGCGCCATCAACTTCTTCAACACCGCGAACCCATCCAGCCCGGGCATCCGCACATCCAGAAAGATCACATCCGGCTTGTGCGTGCGAATCAGCTCAACCGCCTCGATGCCGTTACTTCCATGGGCCAGAACGGAGATCTCTCCCTCTCGATCCAGCAGATACTGAAGCTCTTGCCGGGCCAACGGTTCATCGTCGATAATCAGCGCGCTGAGCGGCATCGCCATAGACTCGATTAAAACAAAGGTTGCTCTCTGCCGAACAGAGCCTCCATGCCAGAGGCGCCCTTCAGCCTGGGTCGCCCCGCGCCCCTCACCTTGCACCCGACGCGCCGTGTCAGGGCCGTGAAGAGGTTCCAGAACTTCGGGTTCCCGCAGCCATCCGCCTCAGATCAACTGGAGCCGTCAACCGGCGCCATCCCATAGCAGCGGCTCGGCTCACCCCTGAAACTTGGCCCCCCAATCCTAAATAACCGCTTTAGTCACTGTACGCGCGCAGCCGCACGGGGGCCCCATCCTCGGCCAGGTCATGCCCGCAACAGGCGCAGAAGGCATCGGTGATCTTCACGCCGCGGTGGCACCGCCCGCACACCGGGGACAACTGGAACTGGCACTGCGGGCAGAAGTGGTAGCTGGACGCAATCATGGTGGAGCAGTTGGGGCAGCGCGACAGCACCGATTGCCGCAGCAGAAAGTACACCACCGCTCCAATCCCGCCGGGCAGCAGAACGCACACCAGCATCCACAGCCCAACCGACATCCCGCGCCGCCTGGCGTCACGGCTGACATAGCCCAGCAGCAGGGCGTAGCTGGCCGCCAGAGAGCCCCACGCGTAGCCCATCATCAGCCGCAGCGGCAACAACTCGTGTCTGTGGTGGGGCATCACCGCGTGGAAGATGTACTGCATGCCGGCGAAGAGCAACAATGCCAGAACCATGGACCAGCGCGGAATCATGCGCAGCTCTTCATCTCCCGCGGCTTCCGGATCCTTCTTGCTCGCAGCCAGGTCTTTCCTCCCGGACGGTCTGCCGGAGAACATCTCTGGTTTCATGGCTGCACCTCGTAATCATTGCCCGGGTTGTCACCCGGGGGATGATTGCGCCCTCGCCGGAACCATGCCAGCCCAAGGATTCCGGCTGTCACCGGCAACGACCAAAGCAGCAGAACCATCAACTGACCACTCGCCCCCGGACATCCGTTGGGGGTGGCTTCATAGCCATCCAGCATGCGCCAGATCGCATAACAGCTTGTGATCATCAGCGGGGAGAAGATCGCCAAAGGCGCCCACAGGCTGCGGAACCTGCGCCGCTGCTCCCGCAGGTTCATGGCCTGTTCCCGCACCACCCGGTGCGTCCGGTTCACCACCGCGCCCCGCGCGGCCGTCGTCCTGATGGCTTCAGGCAGCGCCTGGGAAGCGCCGTATTCCTGTCTGGCCGGCGCCGCTGCGTGTGGCCTGAACCGGGAGGGAGCGGAACTCATGCCCGCACCTCCGCAGAACCCGCCCTGGCTCCCAGTCCGCGCCCTCCGCCGGCGCGCAACTTTAGCAGCTCCGGCTTCAGCGCAGCCAGTCCCCGATACAGCCGGGACTTCACCGTCGACAATGGCACCCGGGTCAAAGTGGCGATCTCATCCAGCGACATCTCTTCATGGAAGCGCAGCATCAACACCTCGCGATAGGCCGGCTCCAGGGTTAACAGCACGGTGGCCACCTCGAACGCATTTTCGCGGCACGCAAGCTGCTCGAAGGGGCTTGGACCCTCCTGCATCATCTCCAGCGGCCAGGAGTCGCGCTCCTCACTCTCCTCGCGAATCTCATCCAGAGACGCCATGGTGCGCTTCCGCGATAGATCGATCACCAGGTTCCGCGCTATGGCGAAGATCCAGGTGTCGAACCTCGCCTTTCCGTTGTACTGCGAGCCGCGCTTCAACACGCGAATCCAAACCTCCTGAAACAGATCTTCGGCCACCTCCCTCCGGCTGGTCAGGAACATCAGATAGCGCATCAGACGGTGCTGGTAGGTCTCAATCAGGCGGTCCAACAGCTCGGGATCCTGACGCTTCAGCCCGCGAGCGATCGCGGCGCTCTCGCGCTCGATCTGCCCGGACGCCTCGGCCGTCAGTACGCTGGAGATTCTCACTTTCATTATAAGGACGCCTTCTGCGCCGAAAAAGTTTACGGAAGAATAAACCTTTATTTTAGAACAAGCTTCCCTGCGCCAGGCTGTCGGAACAGGCTCCCGGCAGGGCCAGCCAGAGATCCCCTGCGGAGCCGTCCAACAGCGTATTCCTCCGCTCCCTCCCCTGCTCCCGGCAGTCTGGCTGCCGACTCGCCAAGCAGGGGGGCACATGTTCCCGTCCCCGGTTCGCGGCTTCGGACCTGGCCTGCCGGAGAGCCGGGACTGGAATGCTGCTAACCTTTTAGTAGGTGCATGGCCGCGGTAGCAGAGCGCGGAGGGATGTGTGA
>JAKART010000201.1 GCA_021819255.1 Acidobacteriota bacterium | reverse complement strand
CGATCTGCCCTGGTGCGTGGCTCTGCTTGCACAGCAACCGACGGCTCCCGTACCGCAGGCTTCCGAACCGCGGCCTGCGGCTTCCTTGAGCCAAATCAGCAAGCATCCGCATCTCGGTCCCTCTGCGCAGAGCACTGACCTTTTGCAACCGCAAGTCGGGTTTTCTGCGCTGTACCCGGCCGCAAGCTGGCTGGGGATGTGCCCCGGGAGTGGCCCGCTCGCGCGCCACTCCCTGCATGCTTCCATGCGTCTTTGCGCTCACGCCGGAAACGGCTGCGCCCAGGTCTGCGACTCCGTTGGCAACAACGATTGCGGCCCGCTGAGCGGACCTGCGATGGCCATGAAACAGAACAGCATGGAAGAGGGCATGAGCACCATGGAGAACGGGACGGAGTTCGCCAGTCTGTTTCCCGACGCCGAGCCGCAAGCGCAAACACCGTCGCCACAGGCATCCGCGCCTGAAGCATCGGACACGGCGCCGGCGGACAGCGCTCTGCCGGAGAAGTACAACCTGCATTACCAGTACACCCTGACCGGCATGGGTTACCCTTCCTTCTCCGCCAGGCATACGGACCCAGCCTACCTGGTGTTTGGAACCGGAAGCAGCCTGCCGACCCAGGGCCAGGCGCGCGAAACCCAGTCGACGGACGTGTATTTCGGATACCGGCTGAGCTCGAGCATGGAGTTCCACATCGACACGCTGTTCTGGCAGGGCTATGGCCTGAACAACAGTTACGGCATTGACGACTTTCCTGACGGAGAGGCGTTCAAGGTAGGAGTGCGCTACCCTCACTTCTCCGTCGTGCGGTTTTTCATTCGAAAGACCATCAATCTGGGCGGCAAGGGCGAGCAGCCGGTAGACGACGATGAGATTACGCTGCGCGGTCAACAGGATCCGAATCGCATCACGATTACCGTGGGCCGTTACAGCATCAAGGACATCTTTGACAACAACCGGTATGCGAATGACCCGCGCACACAGTTCTTGAACTGGGGCTTAATGGCCAATGCCGCGTATGACTATCCCGCCGATGCGCTGGGCTTTACCACGGGAATTGCCCTCGAGTGGTATACGCCCAAATGGGCCTTGCGCTACGGCTGGTTCCAGTTGACCAAGTACAGGAATCAGTTCACCGCCGAGAGCCTCTACCTGACAATACCCAGCGAGCCGGAAGCCGGAGACGGCAAGATCTTCAAGGATTGGAGCATGGTGACCGAGCTGGAGCATCGGCACAACCTGGGGACGCATCCTGGCGCGATTCGCTTTCTGGTCTTTGATGAACAAGCCGACATGGGCAGTTTTAAAGCCGCGGTGGCTCTGGCGAACTCCCCAGCCATCCTGGCGGAATATGGGACGCCGGCGAAGTTCCTGGCCACGGCCAACGGCATCACGGGCGGAATCGACGATACGCACGCCCTGCGCGACACCTATGGCGCGGGACTGAACGTTGAGCAGGAGATCAGCCAGAACATCGGCGTGTTCTCCCGCATCGGCTGGAACATCGGGCAAAATGAGGCGTTCGAGTTCACTGACTCCAACTGGACCGCGTCCTTCGGCACCAGCATTCAAGGCGGGCGCTGGAAGTTACCCAACGATGTTGTCGGAGCCGCCTTCGTCACCAGCGGGGCCTCCAAGGCGAACCAGGCGTATCTGGCCGACGGCGGCATCGGCATCCTTACCGGCGACGGCTTTTTGGACTACAGCCCGGAGAAGGTGGTGGAGATCTACTACGACCACCAGTTCTCCCGCCACATCCACGCCGCGCTGGACTACCAGTTTGTGGACAATCCGGCCTTCAACCATGCGCGCGGCCCCGTCAACGCCATCTTTGGCTTTCGCCTGCACTATGAGCGCTGAGGGAGAAGACTTTTGCCCCGCCCGCGCGACCGGCGCGTTCGTTCTGGAGACGCCGCCAAGCCGCCGTTGGCATCGGCTTGGTCTACACAGAGAACCGATGCGGCTCAGCCGTCGCTGCGCAGCAGCCGCAGCAGCCTGCGAAGGCCTTTCTTCTGCGCGGCAGCATTGGCGGCATTGGCATCGGGAGCCTCGCCGGCGCGCATGAAGCCGTGCCCGGCGCCGGGATAGATGACCGGCCGGTAGACCTTACCCGCAGCCTTCATGTCGCTGATGGTCTGCGGAACCGTAGCGGTGACGCGAGCGTCGTTGCCGGCATAAAAGCCGTAGACCGGGGCGGTGATGCGCTTCATCAGGGACGCCTGCGGGGGTGTTCCATAAAAGACAAAGGCGGCGCTGAGATCGCGGCGATTCGTGGCAAAGAGAAATGACTTCCCACCGCCCCAGCAGAATCCCACGACATTCAACTTGCCGTTGGATGCGGGCAGGCTTTTTCCGTAGTCGGCGGCGGCGTTCAGGTCGGCAAGAATCTGAGCGTCAGGAAGAGCCGAAACCGCCTTCACCACTGCATCCTGATCCGGAAAGGCCGCCGTGCCGCCCGGCTTCACCGGCACGTAGGGCGCGCCGGCGGAGCCCGGAGCCATCTGCATGGATGCCGCAGCGGCGGAGAGCGGGCCGAGTTCGCTCAGCAGATCCGGCTCGACCACGATATAACCTGCGGCGGCGACTTGATCGGCCATCTCACGGGCCCAGTCGCTCAGCCCGAAGATCTCGTGGATCATCACCACGACCGGGGCCTTGCGGCTGACCTCCGGATAGACGACCCAGGCTTGCAGCGTGCGTCCGCTTGGCTCGGGGCTTGGCTCGGGGCTTGGCTCGGGGCTTGGCTCGGGGCTTGGCTCCGGACTTGGCTCGGGGATGGATACGTACTCGCCGTGACGTGGACTCTTGTCCAGAGCCGCCCTGGCCCAGGCCTGGGCTGGAACCGCCGCCGGGGCCGCCGCCAAAGCCGAAGCGATGGAAGCGACTGCCAAGCAGCGCAGTTTGCGCATGACGTTTCTCATGCGAGAGAGTCTACGTCGCCGCCGCAAGCTTCCGCAACCCGGCTCTGGCAATCGTTCGCCGTGAGCGCATGGCGCAGTTCGTCTACGGTCAACCCAAAGGCTTCGGCAAGAAGCAGCGGTTGGCGCGATGGCCCGGGCGTTGCAGAGCGCAGTCCGAATATGGAAAAAGGGCGGGCTCCAGGGAGCCTGCCCTCATCCTTTGTTTTTGGTGCTTCGATTTGCTTTGCTTCCGGGTTGGCGTCTGCCGCTTCTGTATTTGGTGAAGCGTCTGTTGCCGGCCAAGAGTCGATTGCCCTCCGCGCCGTGCGCGGGATTTACTCCGCAGCCATCTCTTCCTGCTCGCCTTCCATGCGCATCTGCTCCAGCTCGCGCTCTTCGGCTTCAATCGCCGCGGTGACCTCCTGCTGCACCTGCGCGGCCACCTCTTCCAGCTCCGGGGAGAGTTTGACGTTGCGATAGTAGGTCATGCCTGTGCCGGCCGGAATCAGACGGCCGACGATGACGTTCTCCTTGAGGCCGCGCAGCGTATCCACCGAGCCATTGATGGAGGCCTCCGTGAGCACGCGCGTGGTCTCCTGGAAGCTGGCCGCCGAGATGAAGCTCTCCGTGGAGAGCGACGCCTTGGTGATGCCCAGGAGCAGCGGACGTCCAATAGCGGGCCGGCCGCCTTCCATGAGCACGCGCTGATTCTCGGCGTTGAAGCGGAAGCGGTCCACCTGTTGCTCCAACAGGAAGTTGGTGTCGCCCACATCCTCCACCTTCACCCAGCGCAGCATCTGCCGCACGATGGTCTCGATGTGTTTATCGGAGATGGAGACGCCCTGCAGGCGGTAGACCTCCTGAATCTCGTTGACCAGGTACTGCTGCAGTTCGCGTTCGCCCAGCACCTCCAGGATGTCGTGCGGATTGCGCGGTCCGTCGATGAGCGCATCTCCGGCGCGCAGCCGCTCTCCCTCCTGGACGTTGATGTAGACGCCGCGAGGAACGCTGTACTCGTCCTCCTGCCCATTGTCCGCGGTGACATAGACCTTGCGCTGGCCCTTGCTGACTTCGCCAAAGCGCACCACGCCGTCAATCTTGGAGATGATGGCCGGGTCGCGCGTCTTGCGCGCCTCGAACAGCTCCACCACCCGCGGCAGACCGCCGGTAATGTCTTTGGTGCGCGTCGTTTCGCGGGGAATCTTGGCCAGAATGTCGCCGGGGAAGACCTCATCGCCATCCTGGACCATCAGGTGAGCCCGGGAGGGCATCAGGTACCGCTTGACTCCCTTGGCGTTCTTCACCAGAATCGTCGGCTGGCGCTTCTCGTCGGGAGATTCGCCGACGACCAGGCGCGACAGGCCGGTGACCTCGTCGATCTCCTCGTTGAGCGTGACGCCCTCCTGCAGATCCTTGAACTGCACGGCGCCGGCAATCTCGGTAAGGATGGAGAAGGTGTAAGGATCCCACTCGCCGATGACGTCGCCCAGCTTCACGTCCTGCCCGTCTTCCACGCGCAGCTTGGCGCCGTAGACGATCAAGTAGCGCTCCTTCTCACGTCCTTTGGAGTCAATGACCGCGATGGAGCCGTTGCGGTTGAAGGCCACCAGGTTGCCCTCCTTGGAACGCACCGTGACCAGGTTGATGAAGTGCACCTTGCCGTCGTTCTTGGCCTCCAGGTGGGAGGTGTCCTGCACCCGGGACGCCGTTCCGCCGATGTGGAAGGTGCGCATGGTGAGCTGGGTTCCGGGCTCGCCGATGGATTGGGCGGCGATGACGCCGACAGCCTCACCCATTTCGACCATCTTGCCCGAACCGAGGTTCCGGCCGTAGCAGAGGATGCAGCAGCCGCGTTTGGACTCGCAGGTGAGCACGGAACGGATCTTCACCCGCTCGATACCGGCCGCCTGCACCGCGGAGGCCTTCTCCTCGTCGATCTCCTCGTTGATATCGACGATCACCTTGCCCTCGAAGTCCTTGAGCTTCTCCAGGGAAACGCGGCCGACGATACGGTCACGCAGCGGCTCAATGGTCTCTCCAGCCTCGATGATGGGCGTCACATAGATGCCCTCGACGGTTCCGCAGTCCAACTCCGAGATGATGACATCCTGTGCGACGTCGACCAGGCGGCGAGTCAGGTAACCGGAGTCGGCGGTCTTCAGAGCGGTATCGGCCAGCCCCTTGCGCGCGCCGTGAGTGGAGATGAAGTACTGCAGGACGGTGAGACCTTCGCGGAAGTTGGCGGTAATGGGGGTCTCAATGATCTCGCCGCTGGGCTTGGCCATCAGGCCGCGCATGCCGCTGAGCTGACGGATCTGCTGCTTGGAGCCGCGGGCTCCGGAGTCGGCCATGATGTAGATCGGATTCATGGCGCCCT
>JAKART010000200.1 GCA_021819255.1 Acidobacteriota bacterium | reverse complement strand
GATAATGGGTGTACGGAAGCGGGCGTTCCGTGGCGTTTTCATTGAGGAAAACGCCCACAGGAGTCGTTCCCCTTGCTTACACCTTCAGGGAAAATGGTCCAGCCCCCTGTTCTTCTCGATGCCATGAACGACTTCGAGTACTTTACCGAGATTGAAGAGCGCTTCTGCCGCCGCCGTGGCTCCATTCTCTTGCTCAGCACCCTGGACTGGGCGCTCATTGAGACCTGGCGCGAGGCGGGCATTCCCCTGGAGGCAGTTCTGCGCGGCATCGACAACGCCTTTGACAAGTATGAGCAGCGCTCCCGAAAGGCCCGCGGACGGCTGCGCAAGGTGAACGGCCTGGCCTGGTGCGCTCAGGCCGTGATGCAGGCCGCCGAGCAGAGGGTGGAGGCTGCCACGGGCATGGCCGCCGGCCGGCCGCCGGCCGACTCCGGCTTTGAGCCCGAACGCGTGGCCGCTTTCCTGGAGCGCAACGCTCGAGCGATCGCGTCGGCCGCATCCTCCGTCCGTCCGGAGGAGGGCGCCTTCTGGACCGCGGCCGCCGGCATCGCTCTGCGCCTGCGCGAACTTGCCCAGGAGATGCGCAGTCCTCATCCGCTCGCGCTCGATGATCTGGATCGCACCCTCACCGTGCTCGAAGAGAAGCTGCTGGAGCAACTCCGGGCCGCGGCGTCGGAGTCGGAGTTGGTGGAGCTCAAGGCGCAGGCGGATCGGGAGTTGGCCCCCTACCGCTCCGGGATGTCCAGCGTGCAGCTTCGCCAGGTGCAAGAGCAGTTCCTGCACAAACGCCTTCTCGAACTCCGCCGCCTGCCGCGCCTCAGCCTGTTTTACATGAGCCATGGTTGAATGTTTTTCATCAGCCATGGTTGAACGTCATCGATGAGCTACGCATGAGCGAGACCCTCAGCATCGAACAGGTTCTTTACAGCGGCAACGGCCTGGCCCACGCGCCTGGTGGCGCCACCGTTCTGGTTCCCTTCACCCTGCCCGGTGAGACGGTGGAAGCCGCTGTGTCTGAGTTCGGAAGCACGGCCCAACTTCTCTGTGTGCTCACGCCCTCGCCAGATCGCGTTGCCGCGGCCTGCCCGCACTTTGAACTCTGCGGTGGCTGTCACTATCAGATGGCCGACTATCCAGCGCAGCTTCAGCTCAAGCAGGCTATCCTCCGTGGAGTTCTGAACGGCTCCGGCTTCGAGTCCATGCCTCCGATCCAGCTTCACGCCGCCGAGCCCTGGGGCTACCGCAACCGCATCCGCCTGCGCATCACGCGCGTGGCCGGCGAGGAGAACGGCAGGGAGGCTGAAAGCAATGGATCTGGCGACGGCGCGGCTGCGGAGGGAGCGCTTCGGTTGGGTTACAACCGTCTCGGCAGCACCCAGTTCCTTCCCATCACCACCTGCCTGATCGCAGCTCCGGTGCTGTGGTCCACCGCCAAAAGCCTGCTGGCCGCAGCAGCCAACGACCGAGACGCCGCCTACTGGCTCAACGCTTCCCTGGAGGTGGAACTGTTCTGCGATCACACCATGAAGCGCATCCAGATCACCCTCTTCTGCCTGCCTCGCACCAAACCTATCTTTGGCAGCTTCGATCGAATGATGATCGCACTCCAGGCCTACGCTCCGCAGAATGTGCTCATCACGGCGACGGCCGCCGCCGCCTTTGATCCCCGCACTGGTCCCACCGGACGCATTCTCGCCGAGGCCGGCGCTCCCGGGCTCAACTACCGCGTCCGGGACGAGTCCTACTGGATCACCCGCGGCGGATTCTTCCAGGTCAATCGCTTTCTGCTGGAGACCCTGGTGCGGCTGGTGACCAATGACGACGGCCAGCCCCGCTCCGGCGAACTTGCCTGGGATCTCTTCGCTGGCGTTGGTCTCTTCTCTCGCGTGCTGGCCCGTACCTTTCGCCGGGTCACCGCCGTAGAGGCCAATCCCACCGCGGCTGCCGATCTTCGCTCCGCTCTGCCCCGGCGAGACCCCGTAATCACAGTTCGTGAGTCCACTACCCTGGAGTTCCTTCGCCGCGCCATCCTGGATCGCGACCGTCCCGATCTCGTTGTCCTGGACCCTCCCCGCGCCGGAGCCGGCCCGGAGGCATGCGCCCTGCTGGCCCGAATCCAGGCGCCGCGCCTGATCTACGTCTCCTGCGATCCCACAACGCTCGCTCGCGACCTCGCCGCGCTTCAGCCTCAGTACCACCTCCGCGCCTTGCATCTCGTGGATCTCTTCCCCCAAACCTTCCACCTGGAGACGGTCGCCCTGCTGGAGCTCAGATAGAATCCACCCTCCACCCTGTCTGTGCGCCTGCGCAGAGAAGCTCTATTTCTGTGAAACACTAAAGTTCATGACCGATCTCTAACAAAATTCGGGCGAAACCTCTTTCAGGTCCGGACGTTTCGCCCGCCGTCCGCGTTCATCCTTTTCCACGCAAGGTAGCGCTTCTCATGCCGGTTGCCGGTGCTGCCAAATCCTGGCTGTTTGGATCGCCCGTCGTAGAGCCCCTGCGGCTCCGCCGGGTACCGCTGCTGGCGGCCTTTGTCTGCTTCGCTCTGGGCGACTGGATCGCTCTCCGCTGGCAACCCACGCTGCTGCTGGCTTCGAGCGTGCTTCTGCTGCTGGCCGTTGCCTGGCTGGCTCTACGCCACTCTCCGCGCCTGGCCATCCTCCCGGTCTATGCTCTGTGGATCGTCGCCGGCTGCTGGTGTACGCAAATTGAGCCGCCCGTCCCGCGGCAACGAACGCTGCAAAGCTTCGCCGACGGACTCCGCCGCGAGGTTCGCGGAACGGTCATTCGGGTTCGCACCCTCCCGCCAGAGCCGCATAACCTGCCCCAGCGCGAGTACGACGCCGGCGCCTGGGAGTCTGACGCCGCTTCCGGCACCCAGTCCGTGGACATCAAGGTCCAGTCCGTGGAGTACCTTACCCCGGATATCTCCACCATGCAGCCGGTCTCGGGGGGCGTTCGCCTCACGCTGGAAGGTCCGCCGCTTCGGCTGCGCTGCGGCGAGCCCATCGCCGTGGAGGTTCGTCTGCGCACCCCGGAGGTCTACCGCGACCCCGGGGCCTGGTCCTATGCCGACTACCTGCTCGGCCAGGGGATCGGCGCCACCGGCAGCGTTCGCTCTTCGCTGCTGCGGTTGCCGGGCGCGGGCTCGTCCGCCGGCCTCCGCCCCAGCTTCCACTGCCGCGTCTTTGCCGCGCAGGCCTGGGCCTCCAACCGCCTCCAGCAGCTCGTCGCCTCTGCGGCCAACCGCGGCCTTCCGCAAGCGCTGCGCCTCAGCGGCGAAGACGCAGCCATGCTCAACGCCATGCTCTTCGGTGACCGCACCCGTCTTACCCACGCGCTGCGCAACGCCTTTGAGCGCACCGGAACCTTTCACCTCTTCGTCGTCTCCGGCCTGCATGTGGCGCTGCTGGCCGCCGGAGTCTTCTGGCTCCTGCGCCGCCTGCGCCTGGCGGAGGGTCCGGCTGTGCTGCTCACCATCCTCTGCGCTGCGGCCTATGCGGAGCTCACCGGCTTCGGCATTCCTGCGCAGCGCGCCCTGCTGATGACCGCCATCTACCTTCTGGCGCGCTGGCTCAACCGCGAGATCCATGCTCTGAACGCCCTGGGAGCGGCCGCGCTGGCTGTTCTGCTCCTGGACCCGCGGGCTCTGCTGGAGGCCAGCTTCCAGATGACCTTCCTGGTGATTCTGGCCATCGCCGGCCTGGCCCTCCCGCTCGCCGGGCGGCTGTTCCATCCCCGTCTCCGCGCTCTGGACCGCCTGGAGGAGCCGGCGGCCGATGCTCTTGTTCCGCCCCGGCTGGCGCAACTCCGGCTACGCCTCCGCATGGCCACGGAGCTCTCTGCCGGCCTGTTAGGCGAGCGCCTGCGCAACCTTCCGATCTGGATCCTGAGGACCCTCTTGTGGGTCATGGAGGCCGTGCTCATCTCGCTGGTCGCTGAAATCTGCATGGCGATTCCCATGGCGGTTTACTTTCATCGCGCCACGTTGCTCGCCTTGCCTCTCAACTTCATGGATATTCCTCTGCTCTCCGTCCTGCTGTGCGTGGCCATCGTTACCTTCTTCGCTTCGCTCTTGAGCCCCTGGATCGCTCTGCTTCCGGCAGCTTGCACCGCGCTCCTGCTGCACCTGATGCGCTTCACGGTGGAGCGCGCTCAAAGCCTGCCCATGGCCGACCTGCGCACGCCGGGCCCCGCTGCGCCGGCCCTGGCTCTGGCGGTCGCGTGCATCCTCTTCTGTTGCGTGGCCCTGCGCTCCGCCCGTCGCCGGCTTTTTGTCTCCGGTGTTCTGGCCATGCTGCTGATTCCTCTGGCCGTTCTCTATCCCACCCCTCCCGTCCTTCATCCGGGCAGGTTGGAGGTCACGGCCATCGATGTCGGTCAGGGAGACTCGATCCTGGTGGTCAGCCCCACGGGGCAGACCATGCTGGTGGATGCCGGTGGTCCCAGCGGCTACACGGAGAACTCTTCGGCCACCTCCTGGGATGTCGGTGAGGAGGTGGTCGCTCCCTATCTCTGGTCGCGCCGCATCCGCCGCCTGGATGTCGTTGTTCTCACCCACGCCCACTCGGATCACATGGGAGGCATGCCGGCCATCCTGCGTGACTTCCGTCCGCGTCAGATCTGGCTCAGCATCGATCCCGGCGACTCGCCCTTGTTCTACGCGCTGTTGGCGCAGGCCCGGGCTCAGCATATGGTCATCCGTCACTTTCACGCCGGCGAAACCCTGAACTGGTCCCATTTGCAGACCACCGTTCTGGCTCCGGAGGCCGGCTATGCCAACCCCGGACGGCCTGTGAACGACGACTCCCTGGTCCTGCGCCTGGCCTGGAAGCAGGCCAGCGTCCTGTTGGAGGGTGACGCCGAAGCGCCCAGCGAAGAGGCGATGCTGGCGCACGGCCGAGTACGGCACGCCATCCTGCTCAAGGTCGGCCACCACGGCAGCCAGACCTCCACCACTCCAGCCTTTCTCGCCGCCGTCTCGCCCGTGGATGCGGTCATCAGCGATGGACAGCACAATACCTTCGGCCATCCCAGCCCCATCACCCTGGAGCGCCTGGAAGAGGACCACGTCCGCACCTACCGCACCGATCGACTGGGCGCAGAGACGTTTCTGCTCTCCTCCAGCGGAGCCATCACCGCACAGAGCGCCGCTGCGGGAGCGCTGTAGACCATTTTCCCTGATGATGGGTGTACGGAAGCGGGCGTTCAGTGGCGTTTTCATTGAGGAAAACGCCCACAGGAGTCGTTCCCCTTGCTTACACCTTCAGGGAAAATGGTCTAGCCTGAGCCATG
>JAKART010000199.1 GCA_021819255.1 Acidobacteriota bacterium | reverse complement strand
TTCGTCGCGCACCCAAAGCCCGTCAGGCTGCGCTTCCAGCGCTTGTACAAAAGCTGCACCGGACACGATACCTGTCCCACAAAACTCGATAGTTTTAATGTCGATACTGTCTGTAAATGGAGAGGAATCCAGGCATCTCGCATCGACGCGACGTACTGGTCCTCATGCAAAGGCGAGCCATGCGCGCATAGCGCTCTGTTGGTTGCCTGAATCGGGCCCATGGGCAATGCTCGCAGCCACTCCCGGTTCTCCGGGCGCAGGTGCCGCCGGGTCCAGCCGGCGGCCATCGCGGCCACCGGATTGAACCCTTGCGAACTGCTCAGTCCGCAGCAGACACGATCATGGTTGCCGCGAACATGCAGGATGCGCCTGGCCTGCGTGGAGCGCAGCAGGTCGATGACCTCATTGGGACGCGCCCCATAGCCCACCGCATCGCCAAGGTTCCACAGCTCATCGAATCCCCGGCCGATGGAGATCCGCGCGGCCTGGAGCACCGCCTCCAGAGCGTGCAGATTTCCGTGAATGTCAGAGATTACCAGGGCGCGCATGGACTACCAGACGGTCGAGTGGTGATACGGGCTCTTCGAGAGATGTACAACCGAATGCGGTCACGAAGGAGATTGGCAGGCTCTGCCATACCCGCCCCAAACCTCCGCTGGGCGCAGTTGGATGGCGCGCCGGCGCGCTCGGCCGTCATCTAGGAGACCCTCCGCGGAGAGGCTGCTGGGAGCATCGTCGCCAGCGGACGGTCGCGGGCGGTGTTCATGGTAGCGGCGGAAGCCAGAAGCTGACGTGTGTACTCGTGGCGGGGACGCGTCAACACCTGCCTGGCTTCGCCCTGCTCGACGATCTCTCCACGGCGCATCACCGCGAGCCGGTCAGCGACTTGAGCGACCACAGCCAGATCGTGAGAGATGAAGAGCATGGAAAGATGATGCTCACGTTTGAGTCCCCGCAGCAGATCGAGAATCTGCGCCTGCACGGTGACATCCAGCGCCGTGGTCGGCTCATCGGCGATCAATAGTCGCGGCTTGTTGATCAGCGCCATGGCAATCATGATGCGCTGGCGCTGACCGCCCGAGAACTGATGCGGATAGTCATCGATGCGCCGCTCCGGGTCAGCCAGCGCGACCTCACGCATCGCCCGCAGCACGCGCTCGCGAAGCTGCCGCCGGGAAATTCCGCCCCGAACGAAGAGGGATCTTCCCGGCGCATGGGCTAGCAGCGCCTCACCGATCTGCCGCCCGACCGTCATTACGGGATTGAGAGCCGTCATCGGCTCTTGAAAGATCATCGCGATCGATGCCCCCCGATGCCGCCGCACAGCCTCTTCAGGCAGACGCAGCAGGTCGTCCGCGCCATCCGCAGTATCGGCGCTGAGCGCCAAACGGGCGCTGCCGCCGGCGGTCGCGCCCGGCGGCAACAGGCGGAGCAGCGCCAACGCCGTAGCCGATTTTCCAGAGCCGGACTCGCCCACCAGCCCCAGGGTCTCCCCCGGCGCGATCCCAAAACAGATCCCGCGCACGGCCGGCCTTGCGGAGAAGGAGATGCAAAGATCCTGCACGGAAAGCAGTTGAGGAAACGAATCGTCCTGGGGCGCAAGACTCACCCTACGAGCATAGCGGATCGAGACTCGTCCTGGCGCCAACCCAAGGCTGGCGGAGGCGCAGGCAAGAGCGCTATCGCTCAGGGATAACAAGAGCGCTATCGCTCCGGGATGACAAGAGCGCTATCGCTCCAGGAAAAAAGAACTCCAGGAGCTGATCCTCATCTCCCCATGCGCACCCACGCTCCACAACCGCCAGCGGTAGCGCCCGTTCCGGGCGGCGAACTTGGCCATCGCCTGCATGCGCAGGGTTGGATTCTGATCCTCGACAAAGTAGAGGCGCGACTCCGACCAGCCCTGGCCTTCACCCTTCTGCCACTCCACCACCTCCAGCCCTGCGCCGCCATGGTTCTGCCACAGCAGTTGCGGCATCTGGACCACATCTTGCCCATCCGTGGGCTGCAGCAGGGAGACCCCCTTCACCCCCCCGCGCTGTTCGGCCCAGGTGGGAGGATCGCTTACCATGAGCACCTGGCGCTCTTGGGTCTGTTCATACTGGGGAAGGTCCAACGTCAGTTGCAGAACCTTCCATGGCCCGGGCTTGGCCGTTCGCCGGCTCTGGCGCAGGACCACCAGAGGATGCACGACTCCAAAGATTCCCGGCGTGGAGATCAGCACACGCAACGCAATGGCCGCCAGGCTGCCATGCACGGAGGCCTGCTCCACCTGCACCTGCATCCCCCCGTTCACGCTCGCAGCATCGCCGATCGTGGCCAGCAAACGCCGCTGCCCCTGGGAGCTGTTGCGGGCCATGCGAGGATCCGCAAGACTACCCAGCGGAACCCCGTTCACCAGCCGTTGGATCGCTTTGCGGGCCACCGCCGCCGCTCCCGCGGCCGGGCCGGAGAGACTCTTGGCTACGCAACCCGGACAATCGGAAAAAGGTTCGCTCATCCACAAGGCGAAGGCCCGCGCCGCCTGCATGTTCGCTGCATCGGCCAGAATGGCCACCTCCGCCGCGCTCTCCGGATGGTTCAACACTCCGTTGGGATAAAACACCGCGGGTTGCAGCGACACCAGTCCAAAGTTGCTGTCCATCCCCGCCCACCATGCCGCGGGCAATGTTCCCACCAGCACATCCGGATACTCCTTGGACCCCCGGGAGCCGGTCAGCATCGACTGCAAGTCGCTGGGTGAAACGGCATAGAAGCTTACCTGCAGATCCGGATATGCCTGGCGCAATCTCTGCTGGATCCTCTCCTCCTCCGGACTGCTCGACATCTGGAGGGACTGGCTGACGCTGCTGAGCGCCGTTGTCTGATTCTCCGGTTCGGCGAAGCTGGAGGCATTCTGGCCCACGTTGCTTGCTTCTGTGCCATAGCTCGCCGAGGTCTGCCCAAAGCCGGCGCTGTTCTGGCCATAGCTGCCGCTCTCCATACCGTAGCCGCCGGCAGTGCTGCCAAAGCCGGCCTCGTTTTGCCCGAAGGTGCTGCTGTCCTGCTGCTTGTACCCGATGCCGTTCGGCGTGGCCGTAGTGGCATCCCGGTTGGCCGGAATGGACGGCACACTGATGCTTTTGCTGTCGGCGTCCACCCCGAAGCTGGCTGCATTCTGGCCGAAGCTGGAGGCGTTCTGGCCAAAGTTCGCCGCGCTGTGTTCGGTGTAGTTCAACGGCGTGAAGTCGTTCAACGCCGACACGGCTTGAATCGCCATCTCCTGGGAGTGAACCGAGTTCCCGACATACCAAACCACCAGGGTTCCATGACGCAAGGCATTCAACGGATCAGCGCCGCTCTGGGCAAGCTCAGCGCCGCTCTGGGCAAGCTCAGCGCCGCTCTGGGCAAGCAGAGGATGACATGGCGCCGCACCAGCCAACAGGAGCAACGCCAGGATGACCTTTGCTTGGTGCTGCTTGCCGCCCACGGATACCTCCACGCATTGGAATCCCGTCGGGATCTTAGCCTGACGACCGAAAGCTCCAAAACGTCCCCAGCCGTTGGCTCTCTCCCTGAAGATGCCGCTTCAGGCCGAGAACCAACCGCACCGGCCCCATCTCTAGAGTAATCTTCCCTCCAACGGAATGCCGCATCTCTCATCCAAAGGGGACATCTTCGCGGGCGACATGAACAAGAAGTTAGCTGGAATCTGCGCCGAGGCAGCTCCCCGGACGCCGTGGGACAAAGCGGCAGCCATGGTTCAACGGGATCGGCGGCTTTGCGCCCCGGGGCTCCATCCTTCGAACGACAGATCCCGAGAACCCCATGCAGCCAATCCAGCCTCTCGCCGTCAGCAGCGAACCGAACTACACTGAACTCCAGGCATGACTCTTGACTTCGAGATTCTGATCGTTGGAGCCGGCCCTGCAGGCTGCGCGGCCGGCTACGACCTGGCGAGCGCCGGTAAACACGTCCTGCTGCTGGACAAGAGCCGCTTTCCGCGCCACAAACCCTGCGCTTGCGGCCTGACGCAGAAGACGCTGAAAGCGCTGCGCTACTCCGTGGACCCGGTGATTGAGCGGGTCTGCTCGGAGATCGTCCTGGAGCCAACCCGCACGCCAGATTCAGCCTGGAACGCAGAACCCGCCGGCCGCCCAGAGCCGGCAAAGCCTCCGTCGCCGGCTGACCGAACCCGACCTGCTCCTTCGCCTGACACCGGCTCGACCAGCCCGCTCCGGTTGAGCAGCTCCAGCCCCATCTGCGCCATGGCTGTCCGGGAAAGGTTTGACGCCTTTTGCCTGCGTCAGACCCTGGCTTCAGCGCGGAACGGCGGAGCCATCTCGCTGCGGCAGATTCGCCGCATCGCCGCGCTGCGCGAAGGCCCGGAGTATGTCGAGGTGGATGTCGAGCACACTCAGGACCGCGAGACGCGCACGGATACTTACCGCGCACCCATCTTGATCGGCGCCGACGGAGCCAATGGCCAGACACGACGCCTGGCTGGCCAATACTCCTCCGCGGCCGGCCGGACTATCACCAGCTTTGAGCAGGACGGCTTCGCTCTGGAGGCCACCGTGCCCTACAGCGCTCTGCCGGAGTCGCTGCCCGGCGGCAGGTCCCCCCAGGATCTGGTATTTGACTTCACTCCCCTGCGCGGCGGCTACGGCTGGCTCTTCCCCAAAGCCGACCACGTCAACATCGGCGTGGGAGCCTTCGCTGCCGCCCATGGCATCGGCAGCAGGACCTTGAACCAGATCACCCGCGAGCTGCTGCGGAGCTATGCACAACAGAAGCTAGGCGTGGCCACGCTGACCCACATCACCGGCCAACAACTGGGAATGGGTGGGCACAACTACATCCCAAAAGGCCGGGTGCTTCTCACCGGAGACGCCGCCGGCCTGGTCGATCCCCTCACGGGAGAAGGGATCCACTCTGCCATCGTCAGCGGCCAGGCCGCCGCCGCGGCCATCCTGGAGTTCCCCGAGGCAGAGCGTTCCAGCGAGGTCGCTGCGGCGTATGCTCGCCACCTGAGCCCCCTGCAACGGACCTTGTCCTTTTCGATGCGCGCCGCCCAGGCGTTCCACACCCGGCCAGAGCGAGGCTTCAAGGCCATGCGTACCCCCTGGATGCGGTCCCTGATCCTGAAGACCTACGCTGAGGGCATTCCCTATACCCGGTTGCTGACGGCCATGGCCAAATGGATCACTTGAAGCGGCGCGCGGCCCCTGTCTTCACCTGCGAGATAGACCATTTTCCCTGATGATGGGTGTACGGAAGCGGGCGTTCCGTGGCGTTTTCATTGAGGAAAACGCCCACAG
>JAKART010000198.1 GCA_021819255.1 Acidobacteriota bacterium | reverse complement strand
TCAACATTTCAGGCGAATACGCCTTTGGTCTTATGAGCGGAGAGACGGGTGTGCATCGCCTGGTGCGCATCTCGCCGTTCGATTCCGCAAAACGCCGCCACACCAGCTTTGCCAGCGTGTTTGTCTCGCCGGAGATCGACGATACGATCGTCATTGATATCAAACCCGAGGAGCTTCGCATCGACACCTATCGGTCTGGCGGCAAGGGTGGCCAGCATGTGAATACCACCGATTCCGCTGTTCGTATTACTCATATCCCCACTGGGATTGTGACCGGCTGCCAGAATGAGCGTTCCCAGCACAAGAATAAGGACCGGGCCATGAAGATGATGCGGTCCAAACTCTATGAGTACGAACTAGAAAAGAAGAAAGAGGTTAGTCGCAAGCTGGAGGACTCCAAACTCGACATTAAGTTCGGATCCCAGATTCGCAGTTATGTTCTGCAGCCCTACCGCATGGCCAAGGATCTGCGCACGAGAGTGGAGGTGGGGGATGTGGACAAGGTCCTGGACGGAGATCTTGAGCCTTTTATTCGTGGCTATCTGCGGATGCGGAGAGAGGGCGGGGTTCCGGCGCCTGTGGCCGAGGACGAAGAGTGAGGTAAGTTCCAAGCGGGAGGGCGCGGCGAAGAAAGAGCCGCGCAACCTGGTTCGGGCTCGGGCGCTATGGGTTCGGCGGGAGAGCAGAGCAATGACCCAGAAGCCGTCCTTACCTCATTCCATCGTCCGTCGACCCTCCAGGGCACGGGTCATGGTCACCTGGTCGGCATATTCAATATCGCTTCCGGCAGGAACGCCGGTTGCAATCCGGCTGATGCGCAGCAGCGGATAGCGCTTGCGCGCCTCATCGGCGATATAGTGCGCCGTCGCTTCGCCCTCCATGGTGGGCGAAGTTGCCAGAATCAGCTCATCGGCGCCTTCCAGACGCGGCCAGAGATTGGCCAGGCGGAGATGCTCCGGACCCACGCCATTAACCGGAGAGATCGTCCCATGCAGCACATGATAGAGGCCATGGAAGCTGCCGGTCCTTTCGATGGCGTTGATGCTGGTTGGCTCCTCGACGGTGCAGACGAGAAGCGGATTGCGTCCGGGGTGGGAGCAGAAGGCGCAAGGGTCAACCTCAGTGATGTGATTGCACAGAGAACACAAACGGAGCTTGGCGCGCAAACGGAGAATCGCTTCGGAGAGCGCCTCCGCATCGCTGCCGGGTGCGCGGAGAAGGTGAAAGGCAAAGCGCTGCGCCGATTTGGTCCCTACTCCCGGGAGTTTGCGGAGCTCCTCGATGAGCCTCTCCATGGCCTCTGCGTAGCGTGCCGCCATGGCTAGAGCCCAGGGAGGCCAAGGCTCCCCATGATGCTGGCCGCGCTGGACTTGCCGGCGTCATCGGCTTTGCGGGCACAGGCGTTGATGGCCGCGACAATCAGGTCTTCCAGAAGAGTGAGATCAGAGGCTGCGGCCTGGGCCGCAGAGGGTGCGATGGTAAGGCTGAGCAGCTCCTTGCGGCCATTCATGCGAGCCTTGACCGCTCCGCCGCCAGCCTCGGCCTCGACGATGGAGCCGGCCAGGCGCTGATTGATGGTCTGCTGCATCTGCTGCGCCTGGGCTAACATCTCTTGCATCTTGTTCATGTCAATTTCCATAAGCTTCGACTGGCCTCTTTGGATGGGAACCGTTTCTACGCTTCATTTGGCATGGCGTCGGACATCTCCTGGCGCGCATCCGAACCGCAAGAAAAATTGAACTTCTCATTCGCCGGCCTGGGGCCTGAACCGTGTACGCTGCGGAGACGCTCGCCGAGTTCAGCACGTCGCTCCCTATTCCTTCTCTCGCAGGTCGAGGATGTTACTGATCTCGGCGGAGAATAATCGCTGGGCCTCTTGAACCATTGGATGGTTCCTGGCCACCTCCGCGACGGATCCTGCGGCGGCAGGGCGGGGCTTGCGGACTTTGTCGGCCGGGGCGCTGGCTGCGGGAATGAGCTTGAAGCTGCGGACGCCGAAGGCGGCACTGCGAAGAGCCGCCTGGAGAATACGCTCCGCGTCGCTGTTGATGACCACGGGCAGCATGGTGGCGGAGACGGGGACGTGAATCTCCAGGGATTGGCCGTTCCGTTTGAGAGTGGAGTCCTCTATCTGCTCGGAGGCGGACTGCTGGCCCTTGACGGCGGCCAGGGCGGAGACGAGGGCTGTCTGCAGAGCCTCCAGCGAAGTGTCATTCGCAGGCGAGACTGCGCAGGAGGGGCCTGCGATCGCCGCCTGACCAGGAACCAATTGCGGGCCTTCATGAGGGAGTGAGATGCTCTCGGATTGCAGATCCTCCTGCAGGGAACTGCGGAAGGAAGGCGGGACGGCCGGAAGTGGCTGATCGGCCAGCGCCAGGGAACCGGAGGTCACGGCGGAGGCTCCCGAACGAAGGCCAGCTTCCTGATTGTTTTTGTCTGGGGGGCTGAGGACCGTATCCGGCGCAACGAGCCGGGATCCTGCCGGGGCCACAGGAGAGCCAGCCGAGGCCCGCATCGTTCGAGGCGCCTTACCGGCGGGCTCCGTCTGTGCGCCATGTGCGGACGGAGTGCCGACGGCTGCTGGGGTCGGCTCGATCCTGCTCATCCAGGGTGAGGCGGCAGGCAAAGGTGAGGCGGCAGGCGAAACTGCCGTAGCCGAGGCCGAGGAGCGAGCGGTGGATGCAGGGGCGCTGGGGAGAGCAGTTGGCTTGGCGCCCAGTTGGCTCAGGATCTCCTCGATCGGCAACAGACGCTGCACATGGACCAGTTTGAGCAGACCCAACTCCAGATGGAAGCGCTGTTCCTGGCGATAGCCGAGCTCGTCGAAGGTGCGCAGCATGATGGCGAGAAAGCGGGATAGTTCTTCCTCCGTGAAAAGGGCTGCGGAGCGGGCGGCGCGGCTGCGTTCCTCGGGGGAGATCTGGAGCAGATCGGCGGCGATGCCGGTGGCTTCCTCTTGCGTGGAGAGGTTGGTGACCTTGGCCACGATGGCGTTGCGCAGGTAGCGAACAAACTGACGCGCCAGTTGCGATGCTCCGTTACCGGCATCCAGCAGGCGGCCGGCAATGGAGAGAACCTCCGCCGAGTTACCTTTGTGAACCGCCTCCAGAATCTGCTCGTAGACCAGGTTGGAGACCGAGCCCATGAGCTCGCGCACTTGTTCGATCGCCAGATGCGGCCGGAGCGCCTCGGTATTGCTCTGCTGGAAGGCTGCCGGCACAAACTGCGCCGAGGCGATGGCCTGGTCCATGATGGAAAGGGCGTCGCGCATCGAGCCGTCCCCAGCTTCCGCGAGCAGCGTCAGCGTAGCGTCATCGACGTCGATGTTTTCCCGCTTGGCGATGGAGCGAAGCTGCCCGAGGATGTCTTCCAGACGGACGGCGTGAAAGCTGAAGTGCTGGCAGCGGGAGCGGATGGTTTGGGGAATATCCTCCGGCTGCGTAGTGGCAAACATGAAGATGGCCCAATCCGGGGGCTCTTCGAGCGTTTTCAGCAGGGCATTCCAGGCAGCATCCGTGATCTGGTGCGCTTCATCAAGGATGATGATGCGATATTTGCTCTTGTTGGTCGGCCGGGTCTGGATCTTGGCAGTGAGCAGCCGAGCGTCGTCAATGCCGCGGTTGGTGGCGGCGTCGATCTCTTCGACGTCAAAGGAGTGAGACTCTTCAAAGATGGAGCTCTCCTGGCGAGAGGCTGAGGAGATCTCCCGGCAGTTGACGCAGTTGCGGCAGGGCTCCTGGGTGGGGCGTTCCGCAGTACCAACCGCAGTGCCGCAGTTGAGCGCCGAGGCCAGAATGCGAGCAATAGTCGTTTTGCCGATCCCGCGGTGACCGCTGAAGATGTAGCCGTGAGCGATGCGATGTTGCGTCAGGGCGTTTAGCAAGGTGCGGGTGACGTGGTCCTGCCCAACGACATCCGAGAAGAGCTGGGGGCGGTACTTGCGGGCTAAAACTTGGTAGGCCATCGTCCAAGGGTCCTGACGCTCTCGATTGTATCGCCCCAGGGTGTGGAGTCATCTGCACGCAGCCAAGCCCTCTTGTCTTTGGCCAGAGAGCGGGTCATGGGAAGCCGAGGGCAAGGTTCCGTACCCTCTTCTGGCTCGCGCTCGTCAAGCGGGATCGCTCCGGGTTCGCACCCGGCTGATCGCGGTCAGCCGGGAAGGATTCACGGTCCACGGGAGTTTTCCATCCCGGGATGTTCACAGCTAGCCCGTTCAGGTTCGGCGTTGCTTGCGGGAGTCATTGCGCGCCCGGCGGCTGAGTTCTTCATCAGAGAACATGGTGCCGCGGCATTGGGGAGCTTGGCAGTAACAGTCCGCGCTCTGATCGTCGGAGTCGTAGAGGTTGTACTCGTAGAGCAGTTCTTCGTTGGCGGCGATGTTGCGGATGGAGCGGATGTAGACCCGGCCATTGGACTCTTCGGTCTGGCAGTTGGGGTCGCAGGAGTGGTTCAGAAACATCGCCGTGCCGAAGCCGTCAATCACGTCGCCTTGGTTGCCGAAGCCGAACAGATAGGTGACCGGCCGATCCGCGTAACGCCGGTCGGCGTCCTTCTTGGAGATGCGGGGTCCATCGTACTCCAGGATGCGGCGCCCTTTGGGGATCGGGTCCAGGGTGTAACATCCCGCGGCATGGATGGAGGAGGAGCGGATCAGGAGGCGGGGGCGCATGGTGCGGCTCGGCATGGGTTGGAGTATAGCAAGAGGGCGGTTGAGATCGCCGCATCGGGGGCTATCCTGGCCAGCCAAGATGTCGTCTAATAGAGGCATGCAGAGGGCGTGGAGGCGGAGAGGGCTGGTGTGGTTGGCCGCTGGCTTGGGGCTGGTGTTAGCCGGGCGGGCTGCGCCTGCCCAGCCGCAGGGTGGATGCACATTTACCGATTCGAATGGCAAGACCGTCTTCTGGCCGAACTGTCAGCCACCGAGCAACAGCCAGCCGCCGAGCGGAAGTCCCCAGCCGCAGAGCCCGGCTCCCGCGCCGGGAAGCAGCGCGGCGAAGAACTTTCCCTACCCGGGAGATGCGGCGAGTCCGAAGACGCCGGGGACTCAGACGGGAAGTGGCGGAGCCGGACCCACGCCGGCCGCTTCACGTTTTCCATTTCCCGGAGATGATTCCAGCGGGGGCGCCCAGCCGTCGGCAGCGTCCGGACCTCCCAACAATAGTTCTCTCCCGGGTTCGGGAGGCTCGGGTTCCGCAGGTTCGGGTTCGGGCGATTCAAGCAGCTCAAGCAGTGATGCCGCTCCTCCGGGCCCGCTGGGCAATGGGGATACAGACCCAGCAGCGGCGGCAGCGGCGGCCCGCCGAGCTGCTTG
>JAKART010000197.1 GCA_021819255.1 Acidobacteriota bacterium | reverse complement strand
AGTCGGCCGGGTAGGACTTCGCCGGGTCAACGCCGTAGCCCGCGGTGAGAGAGTCTCCGAAGCAGACCAGCGCCGGACGCGGATCCGTAGCAGACGGCTGTGGCAGAGCTGCCTGTGGGGCCGTTGCGGGCATGGCTCCGGCGGATGCCAAAGGCGAGGATCTCGAAGGAGCCGGAGTAGCTTTGTACGCCGCTTTGCATCCGGAGAAAAGAGTTCCAGATGCAAACGCAGCCCAAGCAACAGCCGCGATAACCGAAGAACCCATGGTGGAAGCTCGGAATTCGGGAAAACCGGCGCGGGCGCGTCTCGCGATCCTGATGTGTTCCACCGCTCTATTTTAGTGCGGAATGCGTCCTCACTGGCGCTCGGTCCGTCCTCCGGGTAGGGTGGAAGGATCGAGCGTTGCGATCCTCGCATCTGACACTCAAACTGGAATCTTCGGGAGCGATGGCTCGCCCGCCGGGGTGGAGAGGGTTGGGAACTTTGAAGAGTGCCGACGTTACCTTGGATGGACAACCGAGCGGGGTGGAACCGGATAGAGCCGTGGCCATGATTGAGGTCTCCGGACTGCGGAAGTCGCTGCGCACCGGTGCCGCAACTGTGGAGATTCTGCGCGGTATCGACTTCAGCGTGGCGCGCGGGGAGTTTGTGGCGATCATGGGAGCCTCCGGGTCAGGGAAGTCGACGCTGCTGGGGCTGTTAGCGGGGCTGGATAACCCAACCTCCGGGAGCGTGACGCTGAATGGCATGAGGATCAGCGATCTGGCTGAGGATAAGCTGGCCCTGCTGCGCGGTAAAACGATCGGGTTCGTATTTCAGAGTTATCAACTGATCCCTACCCTGACGGCTTTGGAGAATGTCTTGCTGCCTTATGAGTTGAACGACGACCGGGGCGGCTGGCGGGCCGGCGTGGAACGCGCGCGGGCGCTGTTGGAGTCCGTGGGGCTGCGCGAGCGGATGGACCATTATCCGGTGCAGCTCTCCGGTGGAGAACAGCAGCGGGTGGCGCTGGCGCGGGCGTTTCTTCTGCGGCCGCCCATCGTGCTGGCCGACGAGCCCACCGGAAATCTGGACTCCGCCAACGGAGCGCATGTGCTGGAGTTGCTGCTGCGCCTGAATCGTGAGGAGAGCACAACCCTGGTTTTGGTCACCCATGACCCAGCCCTGGCCGCGCACGCCGGACGAAGGATCACCCTGAGCGACGGCCGGGTGGTGAGCGACCAGACCCAGCGGCCAACGCCGCCAGAGATGTCTTCCAGCCGCTCTGAAAACCGGCTCGGGGAGTGACTTGATCCATGGCGAAATTGAGCTATGCCACTGCCGGCCGGATTGCGATGCGAGAGATGGGCTCTTCGAGGGGACGATTCGCGTTCGTGATTCTCTCGGTGGCTATAGGAGTAGCGGCGCTGACCGGGGTGAGAGGCTTCTCTTCCGCCTTTCGAGCCACGCTGTTGTTGCGGGCTCGCAGCATCATGGCTGCCGATCTTGCGGCTCGCACCATGCTGCCGCTCACGGCGGAAGAGCGGGCGGGCATCGAAAGGCTGCGAGCCGAGGGCAACCGGGAGACGCAGGTGACCGAGATGCTGTCCATGGCCTCGGCGGTTGGCTCCATGAATCCTCTGTTGGTCTCCGTCAAGGCGGTGGAACCAAAGCAGTATCCGTTCTATGGAGAGGTGACGCTGGCGCCTGCCATCCCGCTGGCGCAGGCCTTGACCGATACCACGGTTGCCGTCGGCGATGACTTGCTGATGCGCCTTCATCTGAAGCCAGGGGACTCGATCAGGCTGGGTGACCGCAGCTTCATCATCCGTGCGGTAGTGGAGAATGAGCCGGACCGTCTCTCGGGGCTCTTCGCCGCTGGGCCGCGAGTGCTGATCTCGCAGCAAGCCTTGACAACCACCGGGCTGTTGACGGCCGGCTCGCGGGTCACGCGCCGCTATCTGTTCAAGCTTCCTCCCGCCGGAGCCGGAAAGGCGCTCTCAGACAAGGCGGTGGCTGAGCTGCGCGAGCAGTTGGAGACGTTGATGCCGGAGGCGCAGATTGCGGATTATCGTGAGACGAATCCGGCGCTGACCAGGGCCTTGGATGGGGCCACCGGGCTGCTCTCGCTGATGAGCCTGGTGGCGCTGGTGCTGGGCGCCGTGGGAGTGGCCATGGCCATGCGCAGCCACCTGCAGCAGAGACTGGATTCGATTGCCATCATGAAGGCGCTCGGCGCGGGCTCCAGGCAGGTGATCAAGATCTATCTGCTCCAGACATTGCTGCTGGGAGCTGGTGGCGGCGTGCTCGGGGTTGCGCTGGGAATCGGAGTGCAGATGGCCTTTCCACTGTTATTGGCCAGACTGCTGAACCTGACGCCAGGCTTGCAGTTGGAGCCCCATGCCATCGCCCTGGGGCTCAGTGCCGGTTTGCTGACCACACTGCTTTTCACCCTGCCTCCGCTGCTGGATCTCCGTGACGTTCGGCCGATCCTGATCCTGCGCCGCAGTGTGGAGCAAACTGAGGATCCCTTTACGGAGCGCTGGCTTCGTCATCTGCGCGGATCCTGGGCACAACTGACGGCGAGCCTGCTGATCATTGCGGCGCTGGTGATGCTGGCGACCTGGGTCTCGGACTCGCGCCGGGTGGGATGGGCCTTCGCCCTCGGCCTGGTGGCCTCTCTGGTGGCGCTGCTGCTGGCCGCAGCGGCGACGCTATGGTTGTTGCGCCGGTTTTTGCGCGGGACAGCACCGGGCGGCGAAAGGTCAAGAGTGCTGGGGCGGTCTGGACTGCGAGGGGCCGGTTTGCGGCTGCCTCCGGCACTGCGCCATGGCCTCGCGAACCTCTACCGTCCGGGAAATCCCTCGGCGGCGCTGCTGGCGGCTCTTGGACTGGGCGTGATGCAGATTGCGGCGGTGTACTTTGTGCAGCGGTCGATTGTGAATGAGATGAAGGTGGGCGCTGCCGGCGATCTGCCGAATCTCTTCCTGATGGATATGAGCCATGAGGAAGTCGGGAAGGTGAGCAAGATGCTCGAGGCGGAGCCCATGGTGCATGGAGCGCCGGAGATGGTTCCCGTGGTGAGCGCGCGCTTGCTCCAGATCGATGGCCAGACCTTGGAACAGAGGAGGGCTGAAAGCGCTCCATCGAGACCGGGAAGGGGAGCGCAGCGGCATCGGTCGCCAACCCTGAGTCTCACCTGGCCGCCGCGCCCGGACTCTCCCCCTCCGGGCGACACGGTGGTGCAGGGCCAGTGGTGGACGGCGCAGCAGGCCAGGGACGCTGCTAGCCGGCCTCTGATCGCCGTAGAGAGCCGTGAGGCGAAGTGGCTGCGCGTGAAGCTGGGCGACAGCATGATCTTTTCGGTCGAAGACCAGCCGATGACAGCGCAGGTGGCGGCTGTCTATACCGTGGACAGCCGTCATGCCTTCTCGCGCGCCGGCTTTGTGCTGCCGCGGACCTCTCTGGCCGGGCTGCCGGTGGTTTGGTACGGTGGCGTGCATTGCGACCCGAAGGACACGGCTGCTCTGCGCCAGGCGCTCTATGAGCGCTTTCCCACCGTCACCGTCATCGATGTGGCGGCCACGCTGGAGGTGATTCGCCAGGTGCTGCTGCAAGTGATCTACGTGATCCAGTTTTTGGCGGCGTTCAGCGTCTTCGCGGGTCTGGTGATTCTGGCCAGCGCCATCGCCGGAACGCGCTACCGCCGGATCCGCGAGGTGGTGGTGCTGAAGAGCCTGGGAGCGACACGCTGGCGGATCGCTTCGATCTTCTCCATCGAGTTCGCCGTGCTGGGGTTGATTGCGGGCCTGGTGGGGCTGGTGTCAGCGAATCTGCTGGCCAGATGGCTGCTACGGCATACGTTGCACTTTGCCTATGCCTTCCAGCCCTGGGGCAACCTGGGGGCGTGGCTCTCGGTGGGAGCCATGACGGTGGCGGCAGGTTGGCTGGCCAGCCATCGCGTGCTGGGGCAGACGCCCTTGGAGGTCCTGCGCGAGGAGTAGCCCGGGGGGAAATTTTTCTTCAGGTGCGTTTGACGATGAAAACCGTCTTGTCGTCGATCAGAGCTTCGTCTCCGGATTTGCGAAGAACCTCATCCTGCTCCTGGGCATCGACCAGAAGGGCTTCGCAGATCTCCCGGGCGGACTGCTGGTGCTTTTGTTGCAGAATGCTCTGCAGACGCTCCCGGGCAATGCGATCGGCGCCATCGTAGACGCCGTCGGTGTAGAGGACGAGGATGTCGCCCGGACTCATCAGGGTAATCTCGACGATGTCCTCGGATTGAATGGGACGCTCGCGCCAGCTCATGGAGAAGTAGCGGCGGCGATCCGGATGGTCGGCAGGAAGTTGCAGGCCGAGGGCAAGGAACTGCGCAACCTGCGCCTGATGCACATCCATCACCCGTCCGTACTTGGCCGAGAAGACCAGCGGGGGTGGATGTCCGAAGTTGGCAAAGCGGAACTGTCCGCCGGGGTGGATCTCTCCGTAGAGCATGGTGGCGACCTCACGCGCCTGCTCCGCCTCGCTGATGCCCAAAGCGTTGCGCGCGATGACGGACTGGGCCAGACGCAGATTGAGGTTCTCGAAGAGCTCAGGTGTGGTCTTGCCGTAGTGGTCCAGGTCAGAAAGCATCAGCGCGTGGAAGGTGTCATGCACCGTGGAGGCGATCTTGGCGGAGATGATGCCGTGGCCCTGGGCGTCGACGATGAGCACACCGGCGATCGAGTAGAGATCTTCAAGATCTTCGGACACGCGGACCTGTTCGGAGCTCTTGGCGGATCGGTACTCGGTCTCCATCTCCGGCCGGTAATCGGGACGCGATTGCAGCCACTGGATGTGGTCGTCCACGCAGTTCCGTGGCCGGAAATCGGGACCGGCGCCGGGCGGAAAGGGTTCCAGAAACTCCTCCGCCAGGCGCTTGGCGTATCGAATCCGGGCGCCGATGTCATAGCGCTGCCGGAAGTTGATGTACTCGAAGAGGTCTCCGCCGACCGTGCCTGCGGGGATGGAGTTGCCAAACATCTCGATGCCCGGAATGTGCGGGATCGCGCCTTCCACGGGCATCAGCCGTTGGCGAAGGTACTCATCGATGCTGGGAGGGTTACGTTGCTTTGCCATGGGAGATGGTTCAGATGTGTCTGGATCCTGTCACTTCCAGAGTAGCGTATCGCAAACCGTGGGCAGGTGTGGAGAACGGTGAGAGAAGAGCTGCGCCGAAGGGTTTTCCAGAAGAGGGCAAAGAGTCTTTTCCAATCGAAGGATGAGCCTGAACGGGGGAGTTTTCGGCGGGCAGCGCGGGTGGCTCCTTATGGAGGATCTTTTCACATATATCTG
>JAKART010000196.1 GCA_021819255.1 Acidobacteriota bacterium | reverse complement strand
CGCGCAACCCATGGTGTACGTGCGCCGCGCTCAATACCACCCCCAACGGAGCCTTATTCTGCGCCGTTGCCTGATTCGCCTCCGCCACAGCCAGCAGCAGCGCCACAGAATCCGCACCCCCGCTGACAGCGACGCACACCCGCTCACCAGCCCCCATCAATCCGCGTTCGATGGCCAGCGTCCCCCTCGCCACTATGGCTCTCTTCTTCATTGCCGCCTCGTTCCACCGCTAAGATGTTCTCCGGCGCGACGCAGGCACCCCCCGAAACCAAGGACAGGAAGCAAGGAAGATACATCGAGCCCCTGCCTGCCCAGCGTCACCTCACCATCCCCGATCCAAATCCAGCGTCTTTTAAGCTATACTGCCCTCCCATGTCCGTCTTTGTCATTATCCCGGCCGCAGGCATCGGCACCCGAATGGCGCATACCACCGGCGGCGTCTCCAAACAGTTTCTGGAGCTTGGCGGCCTCCCCATTTTGGTTCACTCCCTGCGCGCCTTTCTCGCTGTACCTCGCGTCAGCGCCGTGTATGTATCGGTCCGGGAGCCGGAGCGGGAGCGCGTGCAGGCGATGATCGCGGAACATCGCCTCCTCGAAAAGGTCCATCTGGTCTCGGGCGGCGACTCCCGCCAGGAATCCGTCGCCAACGCCTTGGCTGCCATCCCCAGCGCCGGGGCCGGCGCCGCCGGCGCGGATATCGTTCTGGTGCATGACGCAGTTCGACCCCTGATCGATCGCACCACCATCGACCACATCGTCGACGCGATTGAAAAGCATGGAGCTGCCATCGTTGGAACGCCCGCCATCGACACCATCAAGCAGGTGGAGCGCACCGCTGACGGTGCTCTGGTCACCGCTACCATCCCCCGCGAACTCATCGTGCTGGCCCAGACCCCGCAGGGAGCGCGCATCCCTTTGCTGCGGCGCGCCTTCGCTGAGGCGGCCGCCGATGGCTTTACCGGAACAGATGAGGCCAGCCTTCTGGAGCGCGCCAACATTCCCGTCTTTGTCGTCCCGGGCAATCCTCGCAACTTCAAGGTCACCCAGCCCGGAGACCTGAGAATTGCCGAGTTCTACCTGGCAGGATGAGGATCCCCCGTTCGCGCCGGCTCACCCTCCGGGAGCGCTTTGCAAGTGAAGTGGGGTATCGAATCCTTCGTTCCTGCTTTATGATCAACTGCAATGAGCTTGCGAATCGGCCTCGGCTTTGACTCTCACGCCTTTGAGAAAGGCATTCCTCTGGTCCTGGGCGGTCTTAAGATCGACCATCCGGAGGGATTTGCAGGCCACTCCGACGGCGACCTTCTTCTTCACGCCATCACGGACGCCCTTCTCGGCGCCGTATCCGCCGGCGATATCGGCACCTTTTTTCCGCCCACGGACCCAAAGTGGAAAGGCGCCGATTCTACGGTTTTCCTGAAAACCGCGCTGGAAGAGATCGCTCTGGTTGGCTTCAAGATCGTCAACATCGACTGCGTATTGATCATGCATCGGCCCAGGATCGTTCCTTTGGCCGGAGAGATGCGGGAGCGCGTCGCCGACCTGCTGGGGATCGATGTCAATAACGTCAGCATCAAGGGCAAAACCCCGGAAGGCCTTCCCCAGGATGGCACGGCCGTTGCGCATGTCGTGGTCCTGCTGGAGTCCATCGTCCCCCCCAGCGAGCACAAGAAGATGGCCGTTCACGCCGAGGTTCCCGACGAAGCTGAAGTGGACGCAGCCCTGGCCGCGGTCGCCGAGCCGCTCAACCTGAGCGCGTTGGGCCGCAAGTTGCCGTCCTTTGATACGGATGACCTGACCTGATTTCCGTCCGCGGCTCCCGCTCCCATCCCGGCGTCTGCTGACCCGGGGCCCATCTCCTGATACAGTCGTTCCATCTCTCTTTTCACCTCTCCGCGGAGGCGGCCATGGACCAGAATCAAATTACCCAGCTTAGCAGCGCCATCGCCGGCATGATGGGCATCTTCATGCTCTTCTGGCTCTGCATTGTTGTCTTTGCGATCTACCTCTTCTGGCGGATCTTCTCCAAAGCCGGTCTTTCCGGACCACTGTCTCTGCTCATCCTCGTTCCTGCCGTCGGATGGATCATCGTGGCCTGTATCCTCGCCTTTTCGGATTGGCGCGTCATCCCTGCTCCTCCCTTCTATGCAGGTCTGCAACCCTATCCACTCCCGCCGGGAAACTATCCACCGCCGCCGGCGAGCTTCAACCCGCCGCCTCCTCCACCCCGTCCGTAGCCTCGGCACGGCTTCTGCCGTTCAAGCTGTTAACATGGGTGTGTCATCTCTATGACATGCCAGGCCCCTTTGAACCAGCATCTCTCCACGCAAGAAGCCGCTCCCGTCCGCGTCCGCATCGCCCCTTCTCCCACCGGCGACCCCCACGTTGGCACTGCCTACATCGGTCTGCTCAACTATATCTATGCCCGCCAGCGCTCGGGCCGGTTCATCCTGCGCATTGAAGATACCGACCGCACCCGCTTCGTTCCCACCTCTGAGCAGATGATCTTCGACTCCCTGCGCTGGGTTGGCCTCACCTGGGACGAGGGCCCGGACGTGGGCGGACCCTATGGCCCCTATCGCCAGTCGGAGCGAACAGCGATCTATCGGGAGCACGCCGAGATGCTGCTGGCCAGCGGCCACGCCTACCGCTCCTTTGAGACCGCCGAGGAGCTCGAGGCCATGCGTCAGCAGCAGATCGCAGCCAAGGTTCCACCCCGATACAATGGCGCTCA
Source organism: Acidobacteriota bacterium (assembly GCA_021819255.1). Lineage (GTDB taxonomy): Bacteria > Acidobacteriota > Terriglobia > Terriglobales > Acidobacteriaceae > Granulicella. Next base: position 2,626 of record JAKART010000196.1, on the reverse strand, counting down.
CCGTCATCTCACCCAGGCCCAGATCGACGCCTACCTCGCCGAGGGCCGGCCCTATACCGTCCGCCTCAAAGTTCCAGAGAACCAGTCCACCACCTTTACCGACGAACTCCGCGGCTCCATCACCTTTGACCACAATAACGTCGATGACCAGGTGCTGCTCAAATCCGACGGCTATCCCACCTATCATCTGGCCAACGTGGTCGACGACCACCTGATGCGCATCACCGACGTGATTCGCGCCGAAGAGTGGATCTCCTCCACGCCCAAACATGTCCTGCTCTACGCCGCCTTCGGCTGGGAACTGCCTCGGTTCTGGCACATGCCCTTGCTGCGCAACACCGACAAGTCCAAGATCTCCAAGCGCAAGAATCCGGTCTCGCTGGTCTTCTACCAGCAGTCCGGCTACCTGCCGCAGGCCATGCTGAACTTCCTCGGCCTGCTGGGGGGCGGCATGGCTCAACCTACCGAGCAGGAGATCGTCTCCAGGGGCCTCAACACCAAGGAAGGCGACATCTTTTCCCTTGCCGAGATGCTGGAGAAGTTCGACTTTCGCCGCATCTCTCTGGGCGGACCCGTCTTTGATCTGGTAAAGCTCAAATGGCTCAATGGCGAGTATCTGCGCAAACGAACCCCCGACGAATTCTTCACCGCTCTGCGCAGCACCATTCTCTCCGATAGCTACATCCGCGCCATTGCGCCTCTGGTCCAGTCCCGCATGGAGATTCTGGGTCAGTTCGGAGATATGACCGGCTTCTTCTTTGCCGACAATATCTTGCCTCCTGAGTCCGTCTGGCTGCCGAAGAAGCGCAGCTTCGAGGAGTCCGTCGCCTTTATCGCTGAGCAACTGGCCGCGCTGGAGGCAGCCGCCTGGGAGGCGGAGGCCATCGAGTTCTCTCTGAAGACGCTGGGAGAGGCGAAACAGTGGCCAGTCAAGGAGAACTTCATGCTGCTGCGCGCCATCCTGACCGGCAGCACCACCAGCCCTCCGCTGGTCGAGAGCATGCTCGTCTTCGGCAAGGCGCGCACTCTGGACCGGGTGCGCCGCTTCCTGGAAGCCCAGAAGAAGCAAGCCAATCAGCGCCGCTGATCCAACTCAGCTTCTCTCAGCTTCTCAACTTCACAGCCTTCAGGAGAATTCACAGCCTTCAGGAGAAAGCCTGGCCTCTGAGCCGCCCAGCCGAGGGTTGCGCCTGGAGACTTGTCTGTGGCCTCAGCTATCGCGCAGAGGCCGGTCCGATCCAGCCTTCGCCGGTCACTGCCCGCTCAAGGCCACCATGACCGCAAGCGATTGAGGAGGAAAACAAGAGGCGTTGCCGCAGGCTTGGTAGTGCAGCACACCGTTCAGCGTCGATTCGCCCTTGGGCGCTACCAGCCGCACGCTCACCGGAAACCTTCCCTGATAAACGCTCATCAGCTCACCTGATCCCACCTGCAACCGAAAGGAGGAACCGGCAGGATAGGTCTCGCCCGTCACCTTGACGCCATCGGTCAACTCAAGTTGCAACCGGGTTGGAATCAGCAACTGGTCCAGAGGCTTGTGCGAGTTGATGTGGAATCCATCGTCTACCCGGAACCATAACTGCACCACCTGCGGCGCTCCGGCAATCACTTGTACATGATCGGAGATCAACTCCACATGCCCATGATGCGCAGCCGGCGTCAATCCAAACTGGATCTGCTGCGCGCCTGCGCGCGGCATGAGCGGCGCAGACCAACTCATCCAGGCTGCGGCGAGAAACGCCGCCCCGAGAAGCGTTATCGGGACGAGCGGCCGCCGGATCCGTCTCAAATGCAAAGTTCTCACTCGCCACCCGATTCGATGGCCTTCTCAATATCCGCTTGCATCTCGTCCCTGGAGTGCGCCCCCACTGTCTGGTCCACAATCCTCCCGTTCTTATCGATGTAGAAGGTCTCGGGGATGTAATCACCCAGTTGATAGCTCTTGGAAATGTCGCTGTTGGGCATCAGGATGGGATAGGTCACACCGATCTTCTGGGCGGCCGCGGCGACATCCTTGACCGCCATGCCATCGTCTTGATCCACGCCCAGCACCACCAGGCCCCGGCTCTGGTACTGGCTCTCCAATTCCTGAAACCACGGCATCTCCAGCTTGCAGGGGGGGCAATAGGTCGCCCAGAAGTTCAGCACGACCGGATGTCCTTTGTAATCCGAGAGGGAAACCTTCTTACCCTGAAGATCGACCAACGTGAAGCCGGGAGCGGCCTTGCCGAGCATCTTCTTGGCCATGGGGTCGTCTCCATCGTCATCCCCGCCGCCATCCGAGGACGCGGAGGCTGGCGCAGCCGAGCCGACGCTCTGCTGCTGAGACTGAATCTGCCTCTGCCGAGAACGCAAATTATGGGCGCCGGCAAGCACCAGCAGCGTCACACCCGCAATCAGCAGGACGACAATCGCCAGGCGACGAACTTGATCACCAAACACGGCTCTATACCTCGGCGCGGCGAAGTTCCACGCTCGCGCGGCATCTCAGCTTAGTTTAGCGCCGTTTCTCCTTGCTCCCAATAGCCCCCGCGAGCCGGCTCGAATCCCTCTCCGGCCATTCTGCTAGCATGGTCGTTGAAGACAGACATCGGCAAGAAATCGGATGCTCCCACCCTAGATCGGA
>JAKART010000195.1 GCA_021819255.1 Acidobacteriota bacterium | reverse complement strand
TCAACTCAGGACGCCCGTATACCGGCACACTCAACGCCGCCTGCACGGGCCCCAATCTGCAAAATTGTAACGGGGCGGACGACAACCTGAATGACAGTGCGTTCAACGAATCGACGAGCAATACGGCGGCTGGATTTTCCGGGGCCGGTCCGTCTCCGACGCTTGGGTACAACTCATTTTACGGACCATGGATCGATGAAGCGGACGCCAGTTTCGAACGCCGCTTTTTGATTCATGGAGCCCAGTACGTTTCGGTGACGGCGCAGGTTTTCAACCTGACCAACCATCAAAATTACTTTGTTCAGGCCCAGGCTGGAGTGCAGACCCTTGAGTACAATCCGGTCGGCACAAATTGCGGCGATGGCGTCTCAGCCAACCAGACTTGCTACCTGATTCCAAACACCGCGGCGCAAGGCTCGACCAGCCCCTTCGGCCAACTGGAGTCGATCGATCAGTTGAATCCTCCGAGGGTCTGGCAGTTTTCCGGCCGCTATACATTCTGAACCGCAACGTCCATTCCCGGATGCCTTGAGGTGAGAGATATAGAAAGTCCAATGCTGTGCAGGCCTCGTGCCTGAGTTCTCAAGTTCAGCCCGGCCCGCGGGTTGAAGCTCCTTCCGCTGGTCTGGGGGCCAATGGGGGCGGTTGGCTTCCGCCGACCTGGGATTGATTGGCCGGCAACAGGGTGAGATAGCGTTGCATCTCCACATGATGCCTGCGGAAGGTGCCGATCCGGCGGACCAGAATGGCCGCCGTTCTGCCTCTTGCTGCAACTTCGACGAACAGCCTGCTCTCCCGGATGAAGACCACGCACTTCATCTCGCGCTCGTCGATGTCGTTATCGCTGCCGATCGAGCCGTCAGAGTTGAGCAGGTTCCGCTTCATCCCCTGGCCCGGCGCATGGTGGATCGCCTTGTGGCCCGCGCGGGCGCCTGGAGCTGGTGTGAGATGCGATTGCCCTGCCGCGCGAGCCATGGTGCGGGCTGACCTTTTACCCCGCGGTCCTCTATAATTCTCACGCTATGCTCTCTACCTTCGCGAGCCCATCTGCGTGTCCGGTTTTGTTCCCGGGCGCGGGGCTGTGTCCGGCTGGGGCGCGTGCGGGCCGGCAGGCCCAGCTTGCCGCAGATTAACGCAAGGGAGAGAGGCGCCGGTGCAGCAAACGCGTCGATACGGCGATTCCGGAGATGCAGGCGGACAATCCGGATGACACCTGAGTTTGGAGCGCGGGGCCGCGCGAGGCTGGGAAGGTCGCGGCGGGAGTTTCTGTTGAAGCTGGCGGGCTTTCTCTTCCTCTGGCCTCGGCAGGGCGCCATGGAGGGGCAGATGGGCGCGCCCACTCCGTTGTCCCCGGCGGAGCGCGCCAAGGCTGAGGCGGAGCAAAAGGAGACCGGGCCGCTGCCCAACTATCCTCAGTTGGTGGACATCACCAAGTTGACCGGCATTCACTTTGACCACCGCTCCAGCCCGGAGGCGAAGTTCATCTCCGAGTCGATGAGCGGAGGCGTCGCGCTGATCGACTACGACCGCGACGGCTGGCTGGACATCTACTTTACCAACGCCCAGAGCGTGGACATGGCGCTGCACGGCGTCAAGGCGCGCAGCGCCCTGTTCCGCAACAACCGCGATGGAACCTTCACCGATGTTACCGATAAGGCGGGAGTGGGCTATCCCGGCTGGGCGATGGGCGTTGCGGTGGGCGACTATAACAACGACGGCTGGCCGGACATCCTGGTGACCTGCCTGAACGGCGTGGTGCTCTACCGCAACAACGGCGACGGCACCTTTACCGATGTCACCCAGGCGAGCGGACTCGGCGCGGATGCCGGCTGGGCCACCGGCGCGGCGTTTGGGGACTACGACGGCGATGGCTGGGCGGATCTGTTCGTATCGCATTATGTGGACTTTGATCTGCACAGCCTGCCCACATCGGGCGCGCTGAAAAAGCCCTGCCAATACCTTGGTATCGATGTGCAATGCGGTCCGCGCGGGCTACCGGGATTGCCCGACAACCTTTACCGCAACAACGGCGACGGAACATTTTCGGATGTCTCCCGGCAGGCCGGCGTGGCGGGCTCCGGCCGCCGCCACGGCCTCACCGCCGTGTGGTCGGACTTCAACGATGACGGCAAGCTTGACCTGTTTGTGGCCAACGATGGAGGAGAGAACTACCTCTACCAGAACGACGGCAAGGGACGGTTTGAAGACGTGGCTCTGCTGGCCGGCGTGGCCGCCAATGAGGACGGCGTGGAGCAGGCGAACATGGGCGTCGCCCTGGGCGATTATCTGCATACCGGACGCCTCTCGATCGCCGTCTCCCACTTCGATGTGGAGTACACTTCGCTCTACCGGAATGATGGCGGCATGGCCTTTACGGATGTGTCCGTCAACTCCGGCATTGCCCGCGGCACCCAGGGATATGTGGGCTGGGGAGACGACTTTGTGGACTTTGCCAACAGCGGCTGGGTTGACTTTTTCCAGGCCAACGGCCATGTGTATCCGCAGATCGATCACGCGCCCACGGCTTCCCGGTTTCTGGAACCCAAGCGGCTCTTTCTGAACCAGCGCGACGGAACCTTCAAGAACATCAGTTGGAGGGTTGGAGAGGCGCTGCTGGTTCCTCAGGTGAGCCGCGGAGTCGCCTTCGGCGACCTCTTCAATGACGGCCGCATGGAAGCGGTGGTGGAGAACCTGGTGGGCCAGCCGATGATTCTCCGTCCCACAGGCGGGCCGAAGAATCATTGGATCAGCTTTCAACTGGAGGGCGTCAAGTGCAATCGCCTGGCGTTGAATGCGCGTGTCCGGGCGGTGTCGGGCGATCTGGTGCAGCTCGGCGAGGTGCGCAGCGGGGGAAGCTACCTTTCGCAAAGCGATCTGCGCCTGCACTTCGGACTGGGCAGCCATGCAACGCTGGATCGAGCCGAGATCCTGTGGCCCAATGGGAGCAAGGAGACGCTGACCAATCTGGCGGCGGACCGCTTCTATACCGTGCGGGAAGGTCAGGGCGTGGTTGCTGTTCAGCTTCCCGCCGAACACCCCAGGCTTCCCTGAGGCATCATCCGTCCGAAGATCTCTCTGGCGCCGCTGCGGTCCACGCCTCTTCCCATGCCGGTCGAGCGGCCCTCCGGCGATGCAAATCAGCCGCTGCTGAGGGAACTGCGGAAGGCTTTGCTCTGCGGAAGGCGCCGCTCCAGGAGGCGTCGCTCCAGGAGGCGTCGCTCAAGGAGGCGTCGCTCCAGGAGACGTCGCTCAAGGAGGCGTCGCTCAAGGAGACGCCAAGCCAGTTGCCGGCGTGCAGGATGCACAAGGGTCATCGGCAACCCCCGTTCGGCGGAAGTGGACGAGCCCCAGGCTGTGTGCCGCGCCGGGCGGAGACTGGCGAGATGGCCTCGCGAATGTCCCACCCTCGGTCACGCTCTCCGGCAGGACGCTTCTGGCTGGGCGAACCGGGCGGGGCGGTGGTGGCTGGGCGAACCGGGCTGGGCGAACGGCGCTGGGCAAGGGGCTCCCGGCGTGTGGCTTTGGGCGAGCCCTTGGAAGGCAATTTGTTTACTTGCCTCTAACATTTCCGGCATGCGGAGGGTTACGAATGGATGCTGAAGTGGAGGCAGGGATTGCTGCCGCAAAAAAGGACGGAAGATGTGCGCCGGATCACCGCTTTTAGCGGTAATCTAGGCACACGTTATGTTGTTTTGGGAGGAGCCGGCGAGACGGGATTCGCCCGGCGGTGTTCCCTGGCCTTTCCCGGTTGCATCTCTTGCATGATTTGATCTCCAGCATGAGTTCGATCTCTGGTATTCCGACAGGGTGGGCTCCTGGCAGCCGAAGGGTTTGTATGCGAAGGGCGTTGTTCGCATATGGAACTGACACTCAGTTCAACGGATACGAAGCTGAAGGAACTTGGTATGCGAACGGACGTTCCGAAGGACCGCGGGGCCACTGCTCCTGAATCTCCTATCTCGGCAGTGAGCATTCTGTTTAATGGGAACCCGCTGGCGATCTGGATCTATGACACGGTCACGCTGAAGTTTCTGGATGCCAACCAGAGCGCGCTGACGCAGTATGGATTCAGCCGCGAGGAGTTTCTTGAGCTCACGCTGAGCGACATCGTGATCTCCGGCGGCGAGGCCGAAGAGATCCCCTGCCGCCCGCTCGAAGGCCAGCCGGGACCTGCGGCCGATGTGGTGCAGCGCCATCGGCGCCGAGATGGCACGCAGTTGAATGTGGCCGTGCGTTCCAACGAGCTTCACCATCTTGGGCGAGTCTGCAAGCTGGTGATCGCCGAAGACATCACCGAGCGCTGGCATTTGAATGCGGAGCTGGTTCAAATGGCCCATCATGATGCCTTGACCGGGCTGCCCAACCGCACGCTGCTGGCGGACCGGATGGCGCAGGCGATGAGCTCGGCGCAGAGGCTGAAGCACAGGACGGCAATCATCTGCGTCGATATGGACAACTTCAAAAAGGTGAATGACTGGTACGGCCATACGGTCGGGGATGAATATCTGAAACATATCGCCGGGCTGCTCACCAGCCGCCTGCGCGGAATGGATACCGTGGCGCGGCTGGGAGGCGATGAGTTCGCCGTGGTGCTGGGGGAGATCAACAGCGCTGACGCTGCCGGCCTGGTGGGGAAGATGCTGTTGCAGGCCTTGAACAAGCCTGCGCTGATCGGCGGCTACACCCTGGAGCCGCGCGCCAGTCTGGGCATCGCCATCTATCCGGACCACGGCTCGGATATGGACCAGGTATGGCGCGCGGCGGATGCGGCCATGTACCGGGCCAAACGCGCCGGAGGCAACCGCTTCGCCGTGGCCGGCCCGGATGCCGGCAGCACCGCCGATGACAGCCAGTCGCTGGACGGATCCCTGCGCGGAATGCTGGCTGCGGGCGGGCCGCTGTTGCACTATCAGCTCCAGTACTCGGCCCAGGGTGGGTTGCGCGCCGCCGAGGCGTTTCTCAGGCTGAAGGATCACTGCCAGGAATATATCCATCCTGACCGGGCGATCGCCCGCGCCGAAGATAACGGGATGATCTATCCGGTGGGACGCTGCGTGGTGGATGCGGTCTGCCGCCAGATAGACCAGTGGAACAAGACGATGACCAGGCCGCTGCGAGTCGCGGTAAACATCTCACCCATGCAGTTGAAGCGCAAGGAATTCGCTCAGGAGACCGCAAGGTCTTTGAAGCGGTGGAAGATTGACCCGGCGTGCCTGGAGATGGAGATCATCGAGAGGGCGATCATGAATGTGGATGAGATCCTGCCCGAGATGCAGGAGCTCTCCAGCATGGGCGTGAGGTTTACGGTGGATGACTTCGGGACCGGGTACTCCTCGCTGCAGCATCTGCACCGGCTGCCTATCT